>PWPR01000086.1 GCA_003557085.1 Clostridia bacterium
TACATTACTGCTATTCTATCTGATATATGTTTAACAACACTTAAATCATGTGCTATAAATAAGTATGTTAAGTCAAACTCCTCTTGCAAATCCTGCATTAAGTTTAAAACCTGAGACTGAATAGAAACATCAAGAGCAGAAACAGGCTCATCAGCAACTATAAACTTAGGATTTAGTGTAAGAGCTCTAGCTATACCAATTCTTTGCCTTTGACCACCACTAAATTCATGTGGATATCTACTTGCATATTCTCCATTTAGCCCTACGATTTCTAAAAGCTCTTTTACTCTTCCTTTTATCTCTTTTTGAGGCAATACTTTATGGACTCTAAGCACCTCTCCTAAGGCTTGACCAACTGTCATTCTAGGATTAAGTGATCCATAAGGATCTTGAAAGACAATTTGCATCTCTCTTCTATACTTTCTCATTTGAGCACGGTTTTGATTAAGAATACTCTCCCCATTGAAAATTACTTCTCCTTTAGTAGCAGGGATTAGGTTTAAAATAGTTCTACCTACAGTAGTTTTACCACAACCACTCTCACCTACTAATCCAAGAGTCTCGCCCTCTTTAATGTAAAAACTCACATTATCAACAGCTTGAACTTCATTAACAACAGTCGAAAATATTCCACCTCTTACAGGATAGTACTTGTAAAGGTTTTTTACATCTATTAATATCTTTTTATCCTTAAGACTCTCTATACTCAAGATTGGTCACCTCCATTATTTAATGGATACCAGCAGCGAACTTTTCTTCCTTTTTCTACCTCAATTAATTCAGGCTCTTCTTCTCTACACTTTTCATTAGCATATTCACATCTAGGGTTAAACCTGCAACCTTCTGGCATTTCATTTGGAGGTGGAACTCTTCCTTCAATAACATGTAGTCTTTCCTTTTCAACATCTAATTGAGGAATTGATTGCATTAACCCATAAGTATATGGATGGTATGGATTTTTAAATAGTGGTGAAACTAAAGCTTCCTCCATAATTTTACCTGAATACATAACCACAACTCTTTCTGCAGTTTCTGCAATAACTCCTAAATCATGTGTAATCATCATAACAGCCATACCTGTCTCAGCTTTTAGATCTTTAATTAGCTCCAAAATTTGAGCTTGAATTGTAACATCAAGTGCTGTTGTAGGCTCGTCAGCAATTAGAAGCTTGGGGTTGCATGATAGCGCCATTGCAATCATGACACGTTGCCTCATACCACCAGAAAGCTCAAAAGGATATTCTTTAACTCTTTTCTCTGGAGCTGGAATTCCAACCTTAGTAAGCATTTCTACAGCCTTCTTCATTGACTCTTTTTCGCTTAATTTTTGGTGAAGCTGAATAACCTATGCAATATCTTAAATTTACTAATAATTATCGTGTTGCTAGAAATCAACTTTTTTGACTATATAAGATGTTTATTTTAGCTAAATCTTAAAATTCTAATATAGATTAAGTTCCTCCATTCCATAAATAGAAGCAATCCTAGAGACCAACTAGGATTGTTTCTTCTTACTCTTGTGCTTTTCTTTTCTTTGGTATAATTCTTCCACCAAATCCTATTGCCCAAGCACCTTTTTTATCATTTTGATAGAAAGTCACTTCTCGTGTTCTATCTTTGATATTGACTATTCCTAGATTAGCTTCTACCATTTCTATTTCTATATCTTGATTATTTAAGTTTGCAAAAAGCTTCTCTTCTTCAATAAATATTTTAGCTTTAGAGCCCTCCCCTGAAATGTATTCACCTACAAAAGGCTCTAACTCTGACAGTTGCCAAGAATAATGCCCATATTCTTTTCTCTTTGTTTCTAAAGGTAGACTAAGCGCAGTGTTAATAGCTGCAAGCCATATGTTCACTACAGCCACTCCCGTTAAGTTGCAAAGTACTACTGCAGATAGGTTTTTTTCTGGGACAAATCCAAAATGAGATGATACCCCCTTGAGACTCCCACCATGCTCCACTAAAGTAAGTCCATTATATTCTTTTTGAGTAGTCACTCCATACCCATAGGTGCTTCGAGATGTAAAATTAATTCCTTCGCTCATCATTTTTTTAATACCTTGCTTTGAAACTACTTTATTTCCAAACAGCTCTCCTTGATTAGCATACATCTGGGCATATTTAATAAGGTCATTTGCTGTAGATCTTACCCAGCCACATGCTAAATAAGGTGGTGCTTCTTGCCAATTCTTAGAATGCTTAATTTCTCCATCTTTTTCATAATATGGATCTGTAACATTTTCAGAGTTTAGTACTTCTTTAAGATCAAACATACTTCTGTTCATTTTCAGTGGCTCAAAAATATATTTTTTAGCATACTCATCAAAAGATAATCCGCTAACTTTTTCAACTACTCCACCAATTAATGCATAACAATCATTAGAATAACTTGCATACTCTCCTGGTTTTCCAAGCATTTCATAATTACCCATACTCATAAAGTCTACAAGCTCTTCGTGAGTATTCACTGCATAATCCTCCGTAAACCTTGATCTATCTTCATCTGGGTCAGCCTCTGTATTGGCTATCATAGAATATCCCAATGACTCAAGAGGTGGGAACCCAGCAGTATGAGTTAACATGTGATGAATTGTTATTTCTGATGGATCTAAATCCCCTGGAACTTTAAAGTTTGGATAATACTTTGTTATTGGGTCATTATATGACATCTTACCTTGTTCTACTAACTGTGTTACTGCCAGTCCTCCAAAGGATTTGCTAATTGAAGCTATTCCTAAAATAGTATCTGAATTTATTTCCTTTTCCTCTTCCTTCTTTCTATAGCCAAAACCTTTTGAATATAAGACATCCTCACCATGAGCAATGGCAATAGCCATCCCTGGCACTTGATATTTCTCCATCATCTCATTTATGTATTTTTCGAGCTCTGCTATCCTTGCTTGATTTAATTTCATATAGATTCTCCTTTTTTATTTAGCTATCTTTTATTTCTACTAGCTAGGTTATTTTCCTGCATAAAATAAAAAATAGTCATAGAATAAATCCATGACTATCTAAAATTATTTAATTATGATTCTCGCAACAACAGCTTTCTGTATCGTCACAGTCTTCTTCACAATCACATTCTTCATCACCACAGCATTCATCATCTTCTACACCTAATTGTGCATAAAACTCGTCTGCTGCTTTTTTGAACTCTTCTTCATCTTCAATATTTGCAAGCTCTAACTCGCCATCTTCCATTTCTTGATAGCTGTAAAGATATACTTCATCACTATCAATAGGTAATAAAGCGATATAATCTTTGTCATTTATATCAAACGTTAATAATACATGACAATCTAATTCACTATCATCATCTAAAGTGATTGTAATAATCTCTTCCATCTCTTCTACTTCATCAATATTAATTTCTTTATTTTCATTCATTTGCAATACCTCCTTGCTGTTGATATTATAGCATATTGCACTATAAACTCCTACCTTTTATTTTGCACATTTAACTTGTCTTCTTTTATTGTCTTTATTCTGATATTATTGAAGTATCAATATATTTAAGGAGCGTTAAAAATGTCTAAACATGATAATGTTTTGGTTGTCTTTTTTTCTAGAACAGGACACACCAAAACTGTTGCCAAGGCACTTGCTAAAAAGCTTGATGCTAATCTAATTGAATTATTAGATAAAAAAAGTTATAAAGGTATTTTAGGATTTATCAAAGGCGGTTATATGGCTTATAGAAAGAAATCAAGTCCTATTGAGAAGCTTGATATTTCTCTAGCAAACTATGATCTTGTTATACTTTGCTCGCCTCTTTGGGCTGGCTCTATCACTCCAGCTATTAGGTTCTTTTGCAATAAATACCCCTTACCTCAAACTGCATGGCTTATTACTTGCGGAGATTTAACTGCAAGCGTAGCGCACCTTCCTACGCCTGAGAATAATATAAGAACTATAATAAAAATAAAAGATAAAGACATTTCAAACAATCAATATAAAAATTCATTGGATGAATTTTTAGCTATGCTTTAAATTTTATACAAATACCATAAACAAGTTCCAATCTCATATTTTAACTCTAAAATTCTCTGTCTACCGTTTATGTTAACCTCACAACGGTAGACAAACATTTTATTCCCTGCTAGCTTCTCTTCGACAACTTCTATAACACTAGCTATTTTCACGACAATTTCCTCTTCTTTTTTATCTACAATCTTAAA
>PWPR01000040.1 GCA_003557085.1 Clostridia bacterium
AATACAATAACCAGGAGATATGTGTAGGTTCAATTATCACTTTCCCTTGCTTGCTAATTACTTCATCATCACCCCACATTTTATAAGCAAGGATTTGCTTACCAAACTGTGTGCCCCAATCACCAAGGTGATTGATTCCAATACAATCATACCCTAAGTGGGAAAAAATATTATATAATGATTGTCCAATAACTGTAGACCTCAAATGACCAATATGAAAAGGCTTTGCTATATTAGGAGAAGAATAATCTATTACAATGCTTTCGTTTTTTTTGCTTTCTCCGCCATACTTTTCACTATTATGAATATCAGAAAGCAAGTGCTCTGCAAAGACAGAATTATCCAAGAAGAAGTTAACGTATGGCCCTTGAGCTTCTATTTTATCAAATAGCTCATCTGAAATATCAAGCCTTGCTATATCACTAGCTATAATGTTTGGCGCCTTTCTCATAACTTTCGCTAATTTAAAACATGGCAAGGCATAATCACCCATTTCCGATTTTGGCGGTACTTCTATCATTGAATATATTTCATCATGTGAAAGGTCAATTTTGTCAGCAAGAATTTTACTGATAACATTTTTACAATCAAGCATTGCTTTTCCTCCTTATATATCTTACTTGGGAAAAGTACCATAAAAGAATTGAAAAAGCAAGGTTTTTAAACTAAATGAAATAGTAAAAAATTAAATCAAATATGATATAATATAAGCATTATCTTGGGAGGTAATAATATGGGTAAGAAAAGTTTAATGAGAAACAATATAATACCATTTGGTAGGAGCTCCCAGTTTTATTTTAATAGAGCTATGCAGGAATACGAAAAGGGAAATTTGCTAAGAGTTAAGGAGCTAATAGAATTAGCTATTGAGTATAATCAAGATGATGTATGGAACTACTATAACTTAGCTTTAACACTTGAAGAGCTGGAAGACTATGAAGGCGCTATTAAAATTTGGCAAGATCATGTTATTGGCCGCGAAGAGTTGATGTCTGAGGCATATTTTCACTTAGCACTATGTTATTCTGAGATTGATGAGCTAACAGAGTTTAGGAAGTACCTAGATTTGTACTTGGAAGTTGAGAATGATCAGGATATGAAGGACATTGCTATTCAGTTAATGGAGTATCTCGAAGAAGAGGATATGACTGATATTCTAAATAAAGCAGAGAGCAAACAAGAAGTCCTAAGAACATTAGAATCAAGGATTACATCTCATATGTTTAATCAAGATTATCAGAAGGCATTAGATGAGTGTTTCAACTTGATGGATACTGAAGGGCGAATGGTTCCTTTACTTAATAGAGCCGCTATTATAGCGCTATTAGCAGATATGCCTGCAATAGCATATGATCTAATAGAAGAAGTATTAGAAATTGATGATGTTAATGTCGGAGCAATATGTAATTTGGCATTGTACTATTATTATCATCGTGATGATATTAGCGTGCAAAAAATTATTGAAAAAATGGAAAGTTTTGAATTCTACGTTTTAAGAGACTTGCTGAAATGGACAAAGACCTTAGGCCATATGGGTAAAAACAACAGGGTATATAGTATTTTACAACAGGTATATTGGGATGGAGAGCTAAGTGTTGAGCTATGTTATCAGTTAGGAGTAGCAGCAATTAAACTTGGAAAGTATGACAAGGCAAGGTCGTACTGGCATCAAGCATCATTAATGGCGGGAGTGTATTCTCCAGCAGAACTCTATTATCAAATAATTAGTCAAATAGATAGCTTAGAGATTCTAGAGGGCTTTATTAGCTATAGTTATGAATGGCCTTTGATAGAGGTTATTGAGAACTATGTTAAAGATAAGGCAGCAGGAATTGATGAAAATCTTTTGCATATAGTGATGAAGTATTATATACGTTATGGTAATACAAGGACCGTAGATTTTATAGAAGGATTGATAGAAGTTGTCAGCGAGCCAATCAGGCAAGATATAGTTCAAGAGATCCTTATTTCTGCTTACGATAAGATAAAGTATGAATATTTAAGTAGATTTAATCCTGATTTGGTAGGAGTAAAGAAATACTCATATAAAGGCGAAGTTTTTTTGTTGGAGGATAAGTTAACAGATGAGCTTCCAGGCAATTGTCAAAAAGTTCTAGATTGCATAGAAGGGAGCTTGTCAAAGTATCAAGATAGCACTTTAATAGTGCTCGCTAAGAAACTTTGGGTAGCTTATTGCAATATTGGAAAAGATGATATTAGAAGGATAAACAAAGAAGATGTTTGGCTATCAGCTATCGAACATATAGCAGTTAGGTTGATTGGCTATACGATAAATCCAGAAATACTAGCTAAGAGGTATAATATACAGGAAAAATCATTACTTAGAGCAATCGATGATATTAAAGGAGTTATTGCAAAATGAACATCTATGAAAAAGAGAAAAGACTAGTAGCAAACCTAAGAAAGAAAAAGCATATTGCAATTGCTTTTTCTGGAGGAGTTGATAGTACATATCTACTTTCAGTTGCCAAGGATGTAGAGGGTTTAGATTTAATTGCAATCACAGCGAGATCTCCGCTACATGCGATAGATGAAGGTGATTTTGCAGAGGAGTTTGGCATAAAAAATGATGTGAAGCATAGAATTGTAGAAATGCCACTTTTAGATTATAAGGAAATTAGAGAGAACTCTCCTTTGAGGTGCTATCATTGTAAAAAAGTAATTTTCAGTGCAATTAAGAATCAAATTGATAGTAAATATATACTGGCAGATGGAACTAATCTAGACGACTTTAATGATTATAGGCCTGGGCTCAAGGCTTGTGATGAGCTTTCAATATGGCATCCATTAGCAGAGGTTAACTTAACTAAGAAAGAGATATATCAATTGTCAGAGATTAGGAATCTTGAGACTTCATCTAAGCCTCCATTTGCTTGCTTGGCTTCTAGGGTGCCTTATGGTACATTCCTAACAAAGGATAACTTGAGACAAGTATACGAAGCAGAGAAGTTTATTGAATCAATGGGCTTTAGACAGTATAGAGTAAGGCATCATGGTGAGGTAGCACGAATTGAGTTATTACCTAAGGATATAGATAAACTTTTAGAAAAAGATATGAGAAACTTAGTAGTTAATAAGTTAAAGTCAATAGGATTCAGCTTTGTTGCTCTAGATCTCAAAGGCTACACAACAGGAAGTATGAATGTGAATTTAGATAAATAAAGCTACAACTATAATAATGAAGCAGATTCAATGGTCCTTAAAGGACTTTTGTTTTTAATAGTTAGATTTTATGTTAAACTTAGTTTAGAAAATATTTGTTAGGTGGTCAATTATGAAAGAGTTTTTTACTAAGAACAAAGATGCCTTAAAAAAGCCGCTATTATATGTTTTAGTAGGTCTTTTTGTCTTCTATTCTGGGTATGTGTCAGATAATTTAGACAATCCAATTACAATTGCCTTATCATTAGGTTGTATTACTTTTGCAATAAAAGATATTGTCGCTTTAGTTTTAAAAGATTATGAGTGGTGATTATGAAAAAGTATATGGATGATTTAAAGAGTAAGTTGAGAGATAACGATTTAAGACTAACTAACCAACGAAAGGTTATTTTGGAAGTGTTATTTAATAATCGTCATGACCATTTAAATGTTGAAGAAATCTACAAGTATGTTCATATGAACAATCCAGAGATAGGGCTAGCTACTGTATATAGAACATTGGATACATTTGTAGAGCTAGGAATTGCACATAAAATGGAGTTTGGCGACAAAGGTGCAAGATATGAGATTAAGGATGAAGAGGATGTACATTATCATCATCACCTATTTTGCATTGATTGTGGTAAGATTATAGAGTTTAATGATGATTGTTTAGACAGTTTAGAGAAGAGAATAGAAAACGAGCATAATTTTTCTATACAAGACCATTCATTGAGATTTTATGGTCTATGTGCTGATTGTAAGAACAAGGATTTGCGGGGGTTAGATGATGAAGAGAGTAAGAACTAGGTTTGCACCAAGTCCTACTGGGTATATGCATATTGGTAATTTAAGAACAGCGCTTTACACATACTTAATTGCAAAAAGCAATGATGGAGATTTTGTTTTGAGAATTGAAGATACAGATCAAGATAGGTATGTTGAAGGAGCTTTAGAGTTTATTTATGATACACTCGAATTGACTGGCTTAAAATATGATGAGGGACCCGATGTTGGTGGAGACTTTGGTCCATATATTCAGAGTGAAAGAAAAGATATATATAAGAAACATGCACATGATTTGATCGAAAAAGGTGCAGCATATCCGTGTTTTTGTACAAAGGATAGACTAGCTGAGTCAAGGAAAGAGTCTTCAATAAAAGATGGAGTTTGGAGATATGATAGAAAGTGCAGAGAAATTCCTCAAGAGGAAGCTTTAGCTAGAATGGAAAATGAAGTTTATGTGGTAAGGCAGAAAATGCCTATTGAAGGTAAAACTAGCTTTGATGATATTGTATTTGGGCATATAACTGTGCCAAATGAAGAGTTAGAAGATCAGATACTTCTTAAGGCAGACGGATTGCCAACATATAATTTTGCAAATGTAGTGGACGACCATTTGATGGAAATAACCCATGTTGTTAGAGGAACAGAGTACTTATCTTCTGCGCCTAAGTATAATTTATTGTATGAGGCTTTTGGCTGGGAAATCCCTACTTATGTTCATCTCACCCCTATTATGAGAGAACCAGGAAAGAAGTTAAGTAAAAGATCTGGAGATGCATCATTTAGTGATTTTTATGAAAAAGGATACTTGAAAGAGGCAATAATAAATTACATCGCTTTATTAGGATGGGGGCCTGGGACAAATCAAGAAATATTTACTTTAGAAGAACTTGTAGAAGCATTTTCTATTAAAGGTCTTAGTAAGTCTCCAGCTGTATTTGATGTAGAAAAACTGAGATGGATGAATGGAGTATATCTTAGAAACTTAAGTGTAGAAGATTTCTATGAGGTTGCTAAGAAATATATCGATGAAATTTTTAAAAGCAAGAGTTATGATAAAATGTATGTTTCTGATTTGCTTCATAATAGAGTAGATGTTTTATCAGAGATTCCTGAAATGTTAGATTTCGTTAAAGAGTTGCCTGAATTTGACTTAGAGATTGTTCAACACCAAAAGTCAGGTACTGACTTAGCAAAGTCATTGGTAAGTCTTAAAGCTAGTAAAGCAGAGTTAGAGAAACTAGAAAACTGGGAGAAGCCAGAGCTAATGAGTGCTCTCAAAGGAGTAATTAAGAATCTAGATGTTAAAACCCCAGCTGTGTTATGGCCAGTAAGAATAGCTGTTTCTGGGAGGGAGTCAACCCCTGGTGGTGTTTATGACGTATTACTGCTATTAGGTAAGGATGAAACACTTAAGAGACTTAATATAACTATTAAAAGAATGGAAGAGGGTATTTAATAATGAAAAGAAAGTTTAATGTTGTTGGTATGAGCTGCATGCATTGTCAAAAAGCAGTTAAGAATGCATTGGAAGAAAATGAAAAAATTCATGATTCTAAAGTAGACTTGCAAAGTGGAGAAGTTGAAATAACCTGTGATGAATCACTAACTTTAGATGAAATTGTTGAGATTGTAGAAAAGGCAGGCTATAAAGTAAACTAGTTGGAGGATAATTATGCAAGATTTATTACGTAGTCTACCAAAAGTTGATGAGGTTTTAAACGATGAGGAAACTAAAGAATATATAAGTCAGGTGGGGAGAGAGCCTGTAGTGGAAGCTATCCGACAGGCTATTGATAGCATCAGACAAGAGATAGTAAATGAAAAGTTAAGTATTGATGTAAGGAGTGCTGTTAAGGCAAAGATTAAAGCCTCTCTAAGCGATTTAGAGAGGTTCTCTTTGCAAAGAGTCATAAATGGCACAGGCATTGTTCTACATACAAATTTGGGAAGAGCAAGGCTATCTGCAGAAGCTATAGAGCGGGTTGTAGAAGTTGCAGCAAACTATTCAAATTTAGAATATGATTTAGAGAGTGCAGCAAGGGGCTCTAGATATGTACATGTGGAGGATCTTTTAAAGAAGATAACCAAAGCAGAAGATGCATTAGTAGTAAACAATAATGCTGCAGCTGTTTTATTAGCACTTAATACCTTAGCAAAAGGTGGAGAGGCTATTGTCTCTAGGGGGCAGCTAATCGAAATAGGCGGATCATTTAGAATACCTGATGTAATGGAGCAAAGTGGGTGTATTCTTAAAGAAGTTGGTACAACTAATAAAACACATCTTGAAGATTATGAAAATGCTATTAATGAGAATACTACTGCTTTACTAAGAGTACATACAAGTAATTATAAGATATTAGGATTTACAAAAGAAGTTAGTACAGAAGACATGTCAGCTTTAGGGCTTAAGTATAATTTGCCTGTTATTGAAGATTTAGGAAGTGGTATGATAATAAACCCAGCTAAGCTAAACTTATCATATGAACCAACAGTTGCTGAGGTTATAGCACAAGGAGCAGATATTGTAACATTTAGCGGAGACAAGCTGTTAGGTGGGCCTCAAGCTGGTATTATAGTAGGTAAAAAAGAGTATATTGAACTTATGAAGAAAAACCACTTGAATAGAGCATTGAGAATAGACAAGATGACTCTTGCAGCACTTGAGGCTACTCTAAAACAATATCTAGATTTAGAAAAGGCCTTCCGATCTATACCTATAATAAAAATGTTAGCTTTGACAAAAAAAGAGTTAGTAGAAAGAGCAGATAGGGTAATCAGCCAGTTAATGGGTGAGTTGGATGATAAAGCAGATGTCAGTAAAGTCAGCTTACAAGGGCAAGTAGGAGGAGGAGCTTTACCTCTTGATAAGACAGATTCATTTGGTATTGCTATAGTGCCAAATTGCATGAGCGTTTCAGAATATGAGTCTAAACTTAGGGCTGATAAACTACCTGTAATAGGCAGAATAGAAGATAATCAGTTCTTGATTGATCTGAGAACTGTAGATCCAGAAGAAGAAGAATTACTTATAGAAACTTTAATAAGGCCATTCGTTGGTGAGTAAGATGAAGCATATAATAATAGGTACAGCTGGACATGTAGATCACGGAAAGTCTACATTAATAAGAGCATTAACAGGAATAAACCCAGATAGACTTAAGGAAGAACAGCAAAGAGGTCTAACAATAGATATAGGTTTTGCTTACTTTGATTTGCCAAGCAATAGAAGAGCAGGAATTGTTGATGTGCCTGGACATGAAAAATTTGTGAAGAATATGCTAGCAGGAGCAGTTGGTTTTGACATAGTAATACTGGTAATTGCAGCTGATGAGGGGATAATGCCTCAGACAAAAGAGCATCTCAATATTCTGTCCTTGCTAAATGTAAAAAATGGTATTATTGCTTTAACAAAAGTAGATATGGTTGAAGATGAGTGGGTTGAACTGGTTATAGAAGATGTTTCAGAGCAACTAGAAGGAACCTTTCTGGAAAACGCACCTATAATTCCAGTTGCAGCATTAAAGAACAAAGGTCTAGATGAGCTTGTAATTCAACTTGATGAACTAACAAAAGATGTCCAAACAAGAACTCAAGAGATTCCTTTTAGATTGCCAATAGATAGATCTTTTCCTATAAAAGGGTTTGGGACGGTAGTGACTGGAACCTTAATGGAAGGTGTAATTAATGTTGGAGAAGTTGCACAATTACAGCCTTCAGGAAAAGCTACAAAAGTAAGAAACATACAAGTTCATGGAGAAAAAAGTGAAACTTCATATGCAGGACAGAGAGTAGCACTAAATGTAGCTGATGTAACTGTAGATGATTGTCAAAGAGGAGAGGTTTTAGTTCCACCCAAGCTATTAAAGCCTTCTATGATGTTAGATGTCTCATTTAAGCTACTAAAAGATGCCAAGAGGCCACTTAAGCACTGGGATCGTGTTCGATTGCATATTGGTACCTCTGAAGTATTAGCTAGAGTTGCACTAATTGGTATAGAAGAATTGTGGCCAGGTGATGAAGCTCTAGTTCAATTGAGACTTGAGGAAAAAGTTGCAGTCTTAAGAGATGATTACTATGTGTTAAGATCATACTCGCCAGCAGAAACTATTGGTGGAGGGAAGATTCTGGATCCCAATCCAAGTAAGAAAAGAAGATTTTCTCAAGGTGTGCTTGAGCAAATGCAATTACATGCTGAAGGCAGTGATGAAGAGATTCTTATAAGTGAACTGCTTCACACGAAAAAAGCAGTTATCAGAGAAGACGAAATTATTGCAGAGTCTGCTTTGCGTAATGCCAAAAAAACGTTGGAGACTCTTATGCAAAGTGGCGATATAATAGAGTTTGATGCAAATCAGAAGTATTTTATTGCTGAAGAAAGACTAGAAAAAGTTAGAGACAAGATTTATAATTTCATCAAAGAGTATCATGAAAAATGGCCACTAAGGTCAGGAGTAGTTCTTGCTGAGGTTAACTCAAGATTTCTCTCAAATTTGCCGGCAAGAGTTTTTCAAGAGGTATTAAAAGAAATACTTGATTATGGTCAATTGGATATTGATAACAATCACTTAAAAATTACTGATCATAAGATAGAATTTAAAGGAAAGTATGAAGTTATATATGATAGAATAAAAGAGATATATAATGAAGAGAAGTTTTCTCCACCAGAAGTTGACTTAATTTCAGATAAGTTAGAGGCAAGTCACGAAGATTGCCAGGAGGTAATAGAAGCAATGACTAGATTAGGTGAGTTGGAGAAAATTGGAGAGAATTATTATTTACTTAAGAAGTTTCATAGAGAAGCTGAGGAAGTTTTAGTAGAGTATTTAGCAAAGAATGCATTGATTGACCTTGGTGAGTTTAGAAATCTGCTAGATACTAGTAGAAAATATGCCCTGCCTTTGTTAGAATACTTTGATTATAAAGGAATAACTAAGCGAAAGGCAGATAACACTAGATATCTTGCTAAATAGATAGCTGTAGTTACAGAGTTTGGAGGAGTTATAGTGCAAATTGTAAGACTTATATTATTTGCAGTGGTGGGGTTATACAGTGCATATTTACTAGTGGATTCAATAAAGAACAAAAATAGAGGAGACCTAGTGATGGCCATAATATTATTGGTATTACTTGTTCTAACTCGTTTTGTTAGTATAGTGTATATATCTGGCCCATCGATGCAACCAACTTTTCATACTGGAGACTGTATCCTGATATTTAGATCAGATAATGTCGACAGAAATGATATAGCAGTAATAGAATGGCAAGATAAGTGGCTGATTAAGAGAGTTGTAGGTCTACCTGGAGAGACCCTAGAGATGAGTGAGGGCAGGACCTATATAGATGGAGAGCTTTTGGTTGAAGATTTCGATTTTTATACAGGAAACAGGAATCTTCCTCTTATTACAATTCCAGATAACTATGTTTTTATTATTGGAGATAATAGAGAAAACTCCCATGATTCAAGAGCATTTGGTCCAGTACCTTCTTCTGATATTTATGGTAAACTTATTTTTAGGTTAGATTTTGTATCAAAAGTGCCATTTTTACAAAGATTCATTGAAATGATGGCGACAATACAAACAGGATAGGAGAAACTATGGAGACTAAACTTATTAAGAAATCAAAATTAAAAGATCATCCAGATTATCCAGGAGTAAAAATCGAAACAATGGTAGGAGATGATTTGTCCTCAGAGTATCGATGTGCTATAGTGAAAGTGCAACCAGGAGGCGAAATACTACCTCACACACACCCTACTTTAGAGGTAGCTTACATTATTGAAGGTGTTGGTAAACTGTTGATTAATGAAGATTTAGAGACAATTAGCGCTGGAGAGGTTATGTATGCACCAGCAGGGATTGTGCATGGTATCAAGAATGATGGTAAAAAAGACATGTTATTGTTTGCCACATTTCCAAATTGCAAAAAATAAAGGAGAGTTTCTAGTGGAAAAAGTATTATTATATTCAATGGATGGATGACCAGCTTGTGTTGAGATCAAAGGATTCTTTGATGAGAATAATGTAGAATATGAGTTGAAAGACGTTAGAAAAGACCAACAAGCTAGAAATGAGCTAATAAAAGAATATAAGCAAAGAAGTGTTCCTGTTACAGTAATAGGAGAAGAAGTAATAGTAGGGTTTATGGAGCCAAAACTAAGAGAAGTTTTAGGATTATAGAATTTAACCTCCTTCAGAATCAATCTGAAGGAGGTTTTCTTATTTCCAGCTGGTATAGAGTTCAGCTATGACTTGTTCTATGGGAGCTTTATTTATTTCAACATCTAAAATAGTGTCAATGCCAGAGAGCTCTTTAAGAACAGAAGAAATAGAGTATTTGTTACTATCAAATTGATATTCTGTAAATCCATTTTCTACTTTTACAATAGTAGCAGTTTCTAAGTTAGGATGCTGCCCATTCTCAGTGTAAATTTTTATTCTACAAATACTTCCAGTAATTCTTCTCAATTTCTCAAAATCACCATCAAACTCAATATTGCCATTTGAAAGCAATATTATTCTTTCAGCCATTTCCTCCAAATCATCCATATCATGGCTGGTGACTATAATTGTAGCGTCTTGTTCTCTATTAAGTTTCTTAAGATATTCGATCATATGACGCTTAGCTAGCACATCTAAGCCAAGTGTTGGCTCATCTAAAAAGATAACTTCTGGATTATGCAATAGCATGAGAGCTAAATCAGCTCTCATACGTTGTCCTAAGCTTAACTCTCTGGCAAAAGTATTGATTATGCCAGATAGGTCTAAAAGCTCAACCAAGGACTCAAGTCTGTTATCATAGTCCTTTTTTTCAATATTCCATGTCACTCTTTTCCAATCAAAACTAGCTGCAATAGGATGATCCCACCAGAGTTCGGTCCTTTGTCCAAAAACCACCCCAATTCTTTTCATAAGCTTTATTCTATCCACTTTAGGGTCAAGTCCTAAAACAGACACCTCTCCTTTTGAAGGATGCATAATTCCTGAAAGAATTTTTATGGTTGTGCTTTTTCCCGCACCATTAGCCCCTGCATAGGCAACAAACTCACCTTTTCTAACAGAAAGAGAAATATTATCCAAAGCTTTAACGATTTTTGTTTTAGGCTTTACTAAATTTGCAAAAATGTCTTTTATGTTTGAGCCTCTTTGCCATTGTTTAAATTCTTTAGTTACATTATCAATTTTAATTGCGAAATCCGCGGCTTGAGTAGCGGATTGAACCTTTTTCTCCATAATACTTTAGTCCTTTCTTAAATAGCGTAATAGCAATTATTGCTAAAGAGAGTGTTACAACAATCATCAAGTAATTAGGCAGTTTCAACTCATTACCTAGTAGTAAGCTAGCAGGGTACCATGCAGCCATTCCAATGGGCAATACAGTTGTAAATAAGGCCTGTAGATATATAGTAAAACCTCCTAAAGGGAAGCCTTTTAATTGATCAAATAATCCATAAGCTGAAGTAGATACTTCTTCGCCAGCTACTGGAGCATAAAAAGCAATGCATGAAAAAATACATGAAAAACTTAAGATAACAATTATTGAGCATACTATGCTCAATACTAATATTATAAGCTGAAAGATGCTAAAACTAAGCCCTAATCTCATGCTTGAATATATAGTAATGCCAAGTCCACAGATAAACATGCTGCTTCCTGAAAAAGGAATGAAACCTTCTGTAATTAGTTGCATCCATAATGGATTAGGTTGAATTAATTTATGATCAAGTTGTCCTCTTCCTATTATTCTGCTAAGAAATCCAGTATTGTTCATCATAAAGAACATCAAGAAAATCCCATCAACTAAGCAAGCATATCCAAGCATGAAGAGAATATGATCAGAGGACATTCCTCCGATATTGTCAAATCTTTGGGATAATAAAAAAATCCCTAAAATTGTAGATAAGCTTGATGTCAAGTCAGCAATAATGTTCAAAACACAGTTTTTTGTATCCCTTATAAGCCATAGCAAGTCAAGTTTTGCATGGATTGCCCATAAAGAGATAAGTCGTTTGATACTATCCGCCATAAGAAACCATCCTCTCTTGACTACTCTTGAACAAATGAATAGCTATTGGCCACAAAATAAGATTCCAAGATAATTGAAGTAATATAAGCCTTGGCATATTTGCATTACCAGTAAGAATAAGTAGTGGTGCACTTGCAAGTGAACCAAAAGGTAATATTTCAAGTACTCTTCCAAAGTTAAAAGGCATTAACTCAAAGGGAATAACTGCACCCGACATAAATGTTATTAAGGCCATTCTAATAGAGTAAGCTGTGTAATGTGCTGTTTTAAGCTTAATAACTAATGAGACAAAAGCATAGTCTATAGCAAAACCCAAAGAAACTGAGAGTAGTAGACTTAGTGCGAAAACGGCGCCATTATTTACTATGAAATTAGTAAGGTTTAATTTCAAGCTTGCAAAAGCTAATATAGGAAGTGCAAAAGCAATAAGTTTTGGCAGCCATGTGCCAATAGTTTCTACACTTAACTGCAACAAAACAGGTAATGGCCTTGTATATCTTGAGATAATAGACCCTTCCCAGAATGCTGTTGTGGCAGGCGTTACAACATTAAGCTGCTCACTAAATGCAGCTGCTACTATCGAATAAATGAACAACTCGTTCATTGTGAAAACACCTAAGTTAACACCTTGTTGACTTAGTGTTTGCCAGATAAGAAGATAAACTATAAGTCGAATTAGTTTTAGAAAATAGTTTCCTAAGATATATAGAACTCCGCCATCAAAACTTTTAGTAGCTGATAGCTTAATTGTTTTTATATGTGTTTGCATTTTAATTTTCCTTTCAAATATAAAAAGCCATAGGCATTTAAAATACCCATGGCTATTGTTACAATAATTTTAAACGCAAAATATGCGCTTAAATATATATAGCCATGGAACTGTAATACACCCATGACTTTTTGTAAGTTAATAATAGATAATTATCTTAAAAAAGATCATTAGGTGCTAAAAAAGGGTACACTTCTCCCTTGATAATTTTTAGCATCATTGAAATTCTTTTTAAGATATTAAATGTCATTCTAATGACGAACAAATTAAGCATATCTATTACCTCCATATTAATCACAGAATGATTTTATTCTCTTTTAACAATAAAGTCAAGATGATATAATAAATTAAATAACTTTTTTAGATAATAGAAATATTGAGGAGATAAAATGAGGAAATTCAAGATAGGCATTGATATAGATGGAACACTAACTGAACCAGATTTTTGGGTTGATATTATGAATGAGTATTTTCATAAAGAGTTGGATTATAAGACTAATCAAATATATGATTGGCTAGAAGCTTATGAGATTGATGAAGATGAGTTTAGTGTCTTTTATAGAAATGAGGGTCCAGAAATGCACTATCAAGCAAAAATAAGAGATAACGCGCAAGAGGTAATAAGCTTTTTTAATAATCATCATGAAATTTGTTATTTGACTGCAAGACAGAAATGGTTATCAGAGGTTACAGCCAAATGGCTTGATAAGTATCAGTTGCCTGGAGAACATTTTATTTTAGGAACACACAATAAACTGCCTTATGCAAAAGAGTTAGGCTGTGATTTATTTATAGAAGATAACTATAATGTTGCAAATGAGCTAGCTGAGGGTGGTATTAAAGTGCTTTTGTTAAATTGTTCTTATAACATACATAAAAAAATAGATAGAAGTATTGTTAGAGTAAATAACTGGCTGGATATTAAGAAAGCAATTATGGACTTCTCTCAGAGAGGCTTCTAGAAATTCAAAACTTTATCTTTTCTTAGATGCTTTATGAAGTACACAATACTACTTTAGATAAGTAGTAGTAAATATTCAATATTACTGAAAGGTGTGATTTAGTGGATATTAAAACCTATATTGACAAGAACCAGGATCTTTTCATTAGAATAAATGACAAGATATGGGAGTATGCAGAAACAAGGTTCGAGGAGTACAAGTCAGCAAAACTGATATGTGACACTTTAGAGAAGGCTGAGTTCAAGGTAGATAAGAATTTAGCTGATATGGAGACTGCTTTTATTGCAGAGTATGGAAGTGGCAAGCCAATAATTGGTATTTTGGGAGAGTATGATGCTCTTTCAGGTTTAAGTCAAGTTGGAGGAATAACCGAGCAAAAGTCTTTAGAGCCAGGAGCTCCAGGGCATGGCTGTGGACACAATGTATTTGCAGCAGCTACGGTTGCAGCAGTAATGGCTATTAAAGAGTTTCTAAAAGAGAAGAATTTATCAGGAACAATAAGGTATTACGGTTGTCCTGCAGAAGAAGGTGGCTCAGGTAAAGCATATATGGCAAGGGCTGGACTTTTTGATGATCTAGATCTTGCACTCACTTGGCATCCTGGTGGATATAATGCAATTATGTCTATGAGTAGTTTGGCTAATTATCAAGTTTATTACAGGTTTTTTGGAAGAGCTGCACACGCAGCAGGCTCTCCACACCTTGGCAGATCAGCATTAGACGCTTTAGAGCTAATGAATGTCGGAGTAAATTTTTTAAGAGAACATGTTATTCCAGAAGCCAGAATGCATTATGCTATAACTAACACAGGAGGAACAGCGCCAAATGTAGTGCAAGCAGAAGCAGAGGTGCTTTATTTGATCAGGGCACCTGAGCTTGATTATGTAAAAGAAATGTATGAGAGAATAAATGACATTGCTAAAGGTGCAGCTTTGATGACAGGAACTAAAGTGGAAATTGTTTTTGATAAAGCATGTTCAAATATGATTCCTAATCATACACTTGGCCATTTATTACTTGATAGCTTAAACAATGTGGTTAAAGAGATCTCTTATACTGACAAAGAAATTTCTTATGCTAGTGAGATGCAAGAAACATTTCCAGGCGGTTCTAGCCCAATTAAAAAACTACTTCCTTTATTAGACGAGGAAGGAAAGAAGATTGCTAAAAGATTAGAGCATAAGAGTTTATGTGATGAAGTTCTGCCATATATTAAATATGATTCTCCAATGTCCGGTTCTACTGATGTTGGTGATGTTAGCTGGGTGACACCAACAGCCCAGTTCAGCGCAGTTTGTTGTGCGTTAGGCACTCCTGGTCATTCATGGCAATATGTAGCACAAAATAACACAAGTATTGCTCACAAAGGAGTATTAATAGCAGGCAAAACGCTGGCTTTAACTACAGCTCAGCTTTTTGAAAATGAAGAGTTAATAAAAAAAGCTCAGACGGAGCATATTGAAAATCTTGATGGCAGAAAGTATGAATGTCCAATCCCAGAAGATGTAAAGCCAGCGGTCAAGAGATAAAATTTTTAGGGATTCTAAGAAATTAGAGTCCCTAAATTTTATTTTAAAAGGGCACTCCTTTGGTGTGTTAAATGGCTAAATGATTTGGTATAATTAATTTGCAAATTATTTGATTGGAGGTCTGAAAATGTCTAGTCAGACTAAAAGACCTGAGTCTCTTCTGCAGTTTTTGTTTATGCTTGTCAAAAGCTTGATAACCGGTCTTCCAAGGCTATTAATAAGAAATATTATTAGAATCGTAATAATATCCTTAGCTTTAGTAGTAATACATACCTATTTACTTGTGGATGTAAATGAAGGTTTTTGGTATTCTCCTTGGAATAGATTTTCAGGCATGGTTAATGTGCGAAACCATAATACAGGTGCTATTACTTTTTGGGCTGTAGCAATGTTCTTTTTAGCACAGTTGTGGCGAAGAAGTAGATCTAAAGGTCTAATGAAAACCCTAGGCGAAATTATTTCTCTACCGGTCT
>PWPR01000052.1 GCA_003557085.1 Clostridia bacterium
AAATACAAACATGCACAACTAGAAGATACTTATCTGGTGGGATAGTCGCTCCTCTGGCTATTGTTTCACCAGTTCTATTTCGTTTTTTGTCATATAAATCAATAAGCTCCATAATAGCCTCTTTCAAAAAAATTTAGTGTTGTTAAATAATAAATCATTTATTAATAAACATTACAACCATGAAAAATACAAGCCTCTAACTCCTTGCCATAATACTTTAATAATAACCACATAAAAGACAATCTTCTAGACCTGACGTAAAAAACTATCTATCTTTCATCTAAGAATTCATATGAGCAATCTTACTAACTCTTAATCCATCCATTTTCCATCCAATGTCTTTTCTCAAGATCATTCCATGATTCTCTTTCTTGCATTTTTGACATGATTTTAAAGACTACTCTAGTCTTGATACTAGGGCTAGTATTATCAACTTTCTTAATGATTTTTAGAGCTAATCTATCTAAATCCTTTTCTAACTTAGTAATTCGTTTTGGTTTAATATCTTCCCATTTATATGCTTTTACTATAAATGATTTTCTAAACACCTCTCCAGTATATAACCAAAACAACTGCTGCCTAATCATTTTTGTTACTTTATTTGCACCTATTCCCGCTGCTGTGGAAATTGCTATCCCTACTTTTTTATGCATCTCACCGTTTGGCCTATGACTCATCCATCTATAAGCTAGATGGTCAAAGAATGTTTTTAATTGTCCTGTCATTCCCATACAATAGTTTGGACTTGTTATTATAATAAGGTTTGATCTATCCATAGATTTGATTATTGGATCTACTTGGTTATAATGAGGACAATATTGCTCACCTTTCATTATACAATTAGCACACCCAATACACTGATCTATCCCATTTACAAAAAATTCTTCTACCGTATCGTTTTCAGTGCAAATTTTATTTCTGAGAATTTCTGTTAGTTTATAGGTATTTCCTTTATGTTTTTGTCCATGTATTATGGTTACATTCATTTACCTTCTCCTTATTCTCTCCTTTGCTGAGTAGCAAGCCTCATTATCTTTATAATAGCAAAGATTCCCTCAAAAAGCTTACTATCTATTATACCTTATTCTAAAGATTTAACTTAGTGCTTGAACTCTAGTCTACTCTACATCTAGTTATACAATAATATTTCGATACTTCTGACCATACACTGAAACTAGCATACTATCAAAATATTTTTCATTCTCATAAAGAATATCATGCCTTTTAGAATATATCTTACAAGCTAGTTAATTAGCTTCTTTCTGATGTTACACTTCAAATCTTCTACTTTTTTAACATCTCCAAAAATATTCTTTATCACTAAGTATCCATATTCATGAGACAATAGAGATGTTATACATCTATTTACTATGTAATCATCATCAAATTTACCGTAATATCCTTTAAGAAAAGCTCCATCAAAGCTAAAAGCATCACATATTATTGTCATATCCTCATAAACAGCAGGTGCACGTACAGAATCAGCAAAATCCAAAATAACAATCTGCTTCTTATCATCAACTATTATGTTATCTTCTGTCAAATCTCCATGAACATATATTAATTCCTCATTACGCAGCTCATTAATTATTTTTTTCTGATAATCTAGTAGCTCTTTGCTTGCCCCCTGCCATCTTGAGCTGCTTAGCGTCCTATTCAAGACATTAATTCTGTTGAAGTCCTCGCATGTAGTTGCCCAACTACTCACTATTTCTTTTAGTTTTCCTCCTAAAACTTCTTTTTCTTTTTTAGACAAGCTCTCCTTTATATCACCTAATGTTGGTCCATCAATATGTTCCATTAATAAGTAACGAAATAAATATTTATCCCTTATTTCTCCACTTGCAAGCAATTTAGGCGCAGTAATATCTAAGTTGTTTGCTCGCCTCAGAGCAAACAACTCTGTTTTGTAATCTGGATAACTATCATAACCAGACTGTTTAGGTACAAAAATTTTAACAATGACTTCTCCAACTTTAAAAACACCATTAGTTCCAGGTTTGCAATTTTCTATTTTAGAACTAACAAACCTTTCTTGCCTTAATATCTCTTCAATAAGACTTGCAAACTCATCTATTGAGCAAAATACTTTGCTCCAGGATTCCCAATCAGTTATCTCATATTTAAAAAATTTGCTCTTCATAAATCCTCCAAGAAATTAAGCTCTCTTAATTGTATCAATAATTGCCTTAAAAGCAGCGCTATGTGCCATACCACTAAGCTGGTTAACAGTACCTGTGAAATAAATGTCTTTATCTACATTATAAAATGCAAATGCTCCTGATTGCCCCCAAAACCCAAGAATCTCTCCAATAGGATTTAAAGGTGACATTACTCTAGGAACCCATAACTTCTCAAGCCCAATCCCAAAATAAAACTGTCCTGGGAAATATATCATATTCCAATATTTCTTTAACTCCTCAATGTCACTCTGAGGAAGAAGTTGACCAGAGAAAAAGGCTTTTAGACATATCATTGTCTCTTTAGCAGTAGAAACAATGCCACCTTCAGCTGTTATTGATTTCAAATAGTTCGGAGCATGTATTTTATTAGCTTTAAAGTATAGTGGCACAAGACTTATGTCTTCTTCTCCGCTATATGCATAAGTGTTTTTTAAATCAAGAGGTTTAAAAATAAATTCCTCAAAAACTTTTTCTATATCTAATCCAGTAATATTTTCAATCACCCCACCCAAAATTTGATAATTTGTATCAGAGTAATTAACTTTACCTTTTTGGCCTGGTTTGAACTTTGGTTTTAACTCTTTAACTCTTTTTATAACCTCATCAAGTGACCACGATTTGTCTTTTCCAAAGAGAATATCCTCTGCTGCTTTGTTTTTTTCTTTTTCATAATAGTAATAATCTGGCAATCCAGAAGTGTTGCTAAGTAGATGTTCTACTGTAATCTCTTTAGTATAATCTGTATTGTCCATGACATGGATCTTATCAAGCATGTCTTTTTCAAAGTAACTAACAACTTTATCAGAGAAACATATCTTGTTTTGATTTCTTAAGACTAATATAATTGCAGTTATATATAGCTTTGTTACACTAGCAATAAAATATTTATTATTTTGCTCAATATTTCCCACATAACCAAGATAAGAAATCCTACTATTGCCGCTTTCTACACATAATATAGCCCCGAAAACATTTTTCTTTTCAATCATTCTTCCTAGCAACTGTTCAAAAAAGACATTATCAATAGGTCTTTTCATGATATCCTCCGATTATTAAAGTCAAACTGATTGTATCAAAGTATGATAATTTTTAATATATTTTTCTAAAGTATATTTACTTTTTCAATAAAAGCTATAAATGCATAGCTCTCACTATGCATTTATAGTTTACTCCCATCTAAAATACTTAATTGCAATCGTATAGCAAAGAAGTGACAATAATACTAATGATATCAATGATTCAATAACATTATCTACCCCGGTGCCCAATGAACTTGCTTTTAGCAATTTTATTCCCTGAGTAAGTGGCAAAACATTTACTACTCGTTGCATTGATTGAGGCATTATCTCATATGGTAATGTAGCTCCTGAAAAAATCAACATAGGGAAATATAATAAACTTGAAATTATACCTGCTGTCTTTGAATCAGAGGCTATTCCCCCCACCATTACTCCTATACTGAACATTGCGACTAAAACAAGCATATAGCTTAACATAAAACCTAATATTGACCCTGAAAAACTGCCACTAAACATTTTTGTAATAACAGCATACGTTAATAGTAAAGATACTATTGAGTAAGCAAAATATATTAGTAATTGTGTAAAGATAATAACTATGGGACTAATGGGGGTTACTTTAAATCTTTTTAGAATTTTCTTTTGCCTATAATCTGCGATAATTAACGGCAAGCCCATAACTCCACCAGCACATATAGATATCGCTGCAATTGCTCCAAACGATTGTTCGATAAAAGTAAATGATGCTCCTGGGTAAGCTGGTGCTCCTCTATAAATTAAACCAATAATAATAGTAACTATAATAGGGATAATGATTGCGAAGATTAACATATCCATACCTCTAAGTGAAAGTTTTGCTTCTGTAGCGAACAATGTCTTTAATATCTTCATTTTACTCTGCCCTTCTTTATATACCACAAATATGCATCTTCAAATGTTTCATAAGGACTTGCCTTAATACAGTCTAAAACTGTTCCATTAAATGCTATCTTACCTTTGTCTAAAACTAGAATTCTATCACATAATTGCTTTATCTCATCAAGATAGTGAGAAGTCATTAGTATTGTAGTTTTTGTCTTAATACTTTCTAGATAGCTCCAAACATCTTCTCTTGCTAAAATGTCTAACCCTGTCGTTAACTCGTCAAGAAATAACACCTCTGGATTTGAAATCAATGCTAAGACAATAAAAAGTCTTTGAACTTGTCCTCCAGACAATTTTTCAACATAAGTTTTCCTTTTCTCTAGCAAGCCAAATTTTTCTAATAGTTTGGCATAGTCTGCGCTTTTTTTGTACAGAGATCTTGCTTGTTGACAGAGCTCTTCTACTTTTATATTACTTTGATAACCACTCTCTTGAAACTGAACCCCTACTCTTTCAAACAACTCTTTACGATTCTTGCTTGGATCAAGACCTAATATTTTAACTTTTCCGCTATCAAATCTTTCAGTGCCCAAGATACATTCAACTGTTGTTGTTTTACCTGCTCCATTTTCTCCCAGTAAACCTACAGTTTCTCCTTCATAGACTTTGAAGCTTACGTTTTTAATAACTTCTAAAACTCCATATGATTTGCTTAAGTTAGTTACCTCTATAATACTATTCATTTTTCTTTACCTCCTTCTCTCTCTAAAAAGAGTAACACCAACTCAAAGCTTGGTGTTATAGTGGAGGGTTATTTTTTTTCTTTAATTATTCCTTTCAATATTTCTATAATTTTCTCTGAGTTTTCTCTTGCTCTGGCAAGAGAAGTCAGGAGGGTATCACAAGTTGAGACAATATCAAATTTATCATCAGCCTTATCAATAACATATTCAACATCCACTTTTGAAGCATTGTCAAGATTGTTTAACAGCCTTAAAATTGCTGAAAGAGAGTAATTTGCACATCTCAATGCTTTTATTATGGTTAGTCTATCAATATCATCCTGATTGTAAATTCTATAATTATTCTTTTTTCGTTTTACTTTAATAAGGCCGTTTAACTCCCAGTTTCTTAAAGTGTCTATTGTAACCCCCAAAGACTCTGCAGCTTGTTTTCTTGTTAACTCCACTTTTTTAGATTTGGAAGTTCCTTGAATAATACCCTGTACTATTTTAATTGCCTTCTCTGCATTCTTCTTTTCATGCTCAATCATTGAGATGTAAGTTTCAGTGCACCTAATTGCTTTCTCAAATTCACATTTTGCGCATGTCTTTGCTATTAAGGCAGCTTGTTTTCGCAGATTATTTTGTACAACCTCTACTTGAAAAGCCAACCTAGCGATTTTAAACTGTTGCAGATGTATCTCGTTGAAAACTCTATACCCATTTTTAGCTCTAGGAACTTTGCTAATTAAACCCATACTTTCATAAAGTCTTACAGTGTTCGGATGGACTCCAATAATTCTTGCTATTTCTGATGTTTGATAAGTTTTGCTCATAATCAAATCCCTTCTTAAATATATTGTTAATAAAGCTTGATTAGACGATTTTGAAAAAGGTCCTCATTATTTGCTAACTTAATACATATTTCCTACTACATCTTATTTTACGATTTTCATTGAAACTTTAGCAATAAAATGACACAATTAGGTTAATTGTTTCATATATTCATTCATCGAAAGGAGTTCTCATGAAAATATCTAGTTTAATAATTAATCTTGTTATTATACTGTCTTTAATTACAAGTCCACTTGCTCTAGCAAGCCAGACTCTAGACACTAATCATATTGATGAGTTTATTAATGAAGAGATGCGAACCTCTAACATCCCAGGCTTATCACTTAGCATAATTAAAAATGGAGAAATAGTACATATAAAAGAATATGGTCAGATGAGTGTTAGAGAACCATCTGCTGTTGAAAGTTCTACTCCATTTCTCATAGGGTCGCTAACAAAATCTTTAACTGCTTTGGCAGTAATGCAATTAGTAGATCAGGGACTTGTAAATCTAGATTCTTATATTGATGATTATATATCTTGGTTTAACCTCAGTGGTGAGTATTCATCTAATACAATTACTATTAGGCACCTTCTTAACCAAACTAGCAGTATTCCTAATAATGCTGGGTTACAACAAATGTCAGCTGATGGAAATGCCCCCCTAGAGGAAGAAGTTCAGTCTTTAAGCAGTGTCAAAACAATCAATACGCCTGGCTTGGCATATGAGTACTCTAATGCCAATTATCTAATTTTAGGGCTGCTAATTGAATATGTTACTGGTATAAGCTATCAAGACTATCTTTCCCAGCATGTTCTTGAACCTTTAGGCATGAAAAACACATACTTAACTAAGGAAGAAGCTTTAAATGCAAATATGGCAAGTGGACATATCAAGTGGTTTGGATTTCCAACCGTTGTCGATGGGCAGTATTTACAAAGCTCTCTCCCTGCTGGATTTATTTTTTCAAGCATTGAGGATATGAGTAAATATTTACTTTTGCATATTAACTATAATGAAGCTCATCAAAATATTCTAGTTGCAGAAAGTTTTGAGATACTCCATGATGGTATTGCTCCAATTAGCAATACTGATTTTAAGTATGCGATGGGACTTATAGCTATAGAGGATAAGATTTCTACTTATATGTTTCACGATGGAGCAACTCAAGGTTATAACGCAGCCATGGCCTTTTCGCCAAGTGAAGGATGGGGTGTTATTGTTCTAACAAACGTCTCAGGTCAAATTGAACAACCAGCGGGAAACATTGTCATGAGCTTAGCAGATTATCTCAGAGGAGAGGAACTACTTAATACAAGTAATACACCCAGAATCATCTACTATACTCTTTTACTTGCCATTTTTATCTTGTTAATCGCTACTATCATAGCAACTTACACTATCTTCAAAAAGTACAAACAAAGATTGGTTTCGCATCCTCCTATAGGAATACTTAGTAAACTGACTCGAGTTTACTTACCAGGGATTGTAGAATTAATTATTCCACTTTTTGTATTTATTATTATACCTCGAGGTGCAGGTTTTCCTGTGTGGAAACTCTTTTCTCTATTTCATCCAGACTTGACCTATGGATTGCTAATTCTATCTGCTATTCTTTTACTTAAAGGAATATCTAGAATTGTAATTTTGCTAAAATACTACAGAGCCCTTAATTAGTTCTGTGTTCAAAGGAGTCTCCCTTACTCACTTGGAAGACTCCTTTTCTTAAAACAGGAAACCTGCTATCAAAATTAGTACTACTATTATAGGTGCAGGTATTTTCTTGGTCAATAACAGAAAAATAGTTAGAACTAATACTAATAAATTCTCAAATAGAAAACCACTTCTTTGAAACAACACTATAGCAGCAGTTAGAATTAGTCCTCCAGCAACTGCCATTATACCTTTTAGGGATACTTTTATTCCCTTAATTTTCTTTAGATTCTCCCATACTGGGTAAACAAAATATATTAATAATACCCCTGGCAAAAAAATAGTTATCCCACTAATTGCTGCTGCCAACACTTGGAAAACAGTAGACACATTTCTTGCCGCCATCCCACCAGCATAAGCACTAAAACTAAACATAGGGCCTGGCAACCCTTGCACTAATCCAAAACCTGTAAGGAACTCTTGACTTGTCATAAAACTGTTTACTTCAACTAACTCTCCATACATTAATGGAACAACTACCTGTCCTCCACCTATAACTAAATATCCATATCTATAGAAACTTTCAAATAAATGAATGATTCTATTGTCAGATACGATTTTTAGCAACAGTCCTCCGATAGCAAACCCTGCAAAAATGATCAGATATTTCCATGGTGGGTTTAGTTTTACCTTATACCAAAGATCTTCTTCTTTAGAAGATAGCACACTAGCAATTCCACCCATGATTAATACTAAAGGATAAATCCATGTTCTTCTAACTACAAAAGTTGCAATTGCTCCAAAAGCGAATAATGCCAAGGTAAATCTGTCAACAACAACCTTCTTCCCTATTCTGTAAGCTGCTACTGTAATAAACCCAACAGCCATAGGTCCGATAAATCTTAAGCTGTCTTGAGATACATTCTGCTCGCTTAAGAACTGGCTCAAAAATGAGAGTATGGTCATTACTACTAGAACTGGCAAAGCCCAAACTAAGAGCGTTAAGAAAGCTAATAAAGGTCCCCCTGACTTGTACCCTATAGCTACAATAGTCTGAGTACTGCTTGGCCCAGGTAATATTCCAGTTAAAGCAATCAATTCTATCATATCTTCTTCAGTGAGATACTTTTTCTTACTTACCATTTGATCAGTAAAAATCCCATAATGTGCTTCTGGACCTCCATAAGCACCCAATGAACATATAAAGACATCTTTTAAAAAAGTTGTCCATTTTATTTGTCTGTTATCTAACTCCACTTTAGCCATATAGTTTCTCCTTTTTCCTAATAAGTTAAAGTCTGTTAAATAGCATTTTTTCCTTAAGTAACTTTTATTAGCGAGCTAGTCTCTAGAACTTCTTACTTTTAAATCTACCAAGAACCCTATTGCTAATAATAATGCTAAGCAACCCATCCAGATAAACCACATATTATTTGTAAAGCCACCTCCTGGATCTAGCTCCTCTGTGCTAAAAAGCACACTAATAATATATCCTATAGCATATCCAAATGGTGATGTTAATGATAGATACTTATACCCCTTTATTAATCCGAAAACTGTCACTAATAAGCTAACGACAAAAAGAAAGGTGGGCCAGTCTTTCATTTGGTGAAAATCAAACAATAAATACCTTATCACAATATATGTTAAAGCATGCCCTATTAAAACTAGCAAACTCTGCTTATACTTAACACTCATTTTACACCAACCCTTTATTTTAATTTTAGAACTTCAGTATCCCATCAACATATACTCTTTCAACTTCTATAGCGTTTAGTTCAGCTGAACTTACTTCAAATAGGTCTTTATTTACTACATTTAAGTCTGCCAGTTTTCCTATTGATAGACTTCGCTTAATATTTTCTTGAAATGATCAATATGATGCATTAGCTGTTTACATAATTATAGCTTCTTCTAAAGATACCTTCTGGACTAATAATCAAACATTATCTGCTTGCCCACTTAAATCTTGCCTTGTTACAGCAACATACATCATCCCATTCATCTTCTTTACTAATAATACACCATTACCTTGCTTTAGAGAACATTAACCAACCTTACACTTTGAAGATATTAATCAATCCTACTAACACTACTTGTTAAAACCCATATTAGAGTATCCTCTTAATGCATGTTTTGTCTAGTTCCTTGAGTATACAACTTGGTTATTAATGATTTTGAAAACATTTGCACAAGCATTAAAGTGTCTAGGAAAACTAGTTTAAGGTATGCTCTTTAGCTATGCAGTTATATTATTTTCCAACTTTAATTAAGTAGAAGCATCTATAATATTATAAGCAATCTTTGTAACATTATGTTATTATAGCAATATAAGTAAGATAAGCACTTGTTAGAAGGAGGACAATTAATGAATGTAAAAATAATAACAGATAGTGGTTCTGATTTACCTAAAGAGTATATAGAAAAATATAAAATCAACGTCATACCACTAGAAATAACTATCGGGAATGACACTTTTATCGATGGTGTTACACTAAGCAATGAAGAGTTTTATCATAAGATGAATGCTTCTAAGAGTTTACCAAAGACTGCAAGTCCATCTCCTCAATCTTTTTTAGAGCATTTTGAATGTGAAGAGGAAAATATATACATTGTTACTTTATCTTCTAAACTTAGCAGTACATATAATAATGCTATGCTTGCTAAGCAAATGTATGAAAATGATGAGTCTAATAAAAATATTTTCATAATAGATTCTCTTAGTGCATCTGTGGGTGAAGGCTTAGTGGTTCTTAAAGTCGCAGAGCTTCTAGAAAAAGGCCTTGAATACAATGATGTTTATGAAAAAGGCAAAAAGTATGCTGAAGAATGTCAAGTGTACTTTTTACTAGAAGAACTAGACAATATAGTAAAAGGCGGGAGAATAGGTAAAGCAGCTGGGCATGTTGCTTCGCTACTTTCAATCAAGCTTATACTTAAGTCTGATGGTACTGGTGAAGTTGATCTTGAAGAAAAAGCAAGAGGTACTAAACGTGCTTTCAAACGTTTTGTTGATATTGTAGGTGAAAAAGTCACTGATCAAAGAGGACGCACCCTTGCTATTGCTCATGGAAACTGTTATGAAAAAGCTTTAGAGTTTAAGAGCATAGCTGAAGAGAAATATAACTTTAGTAATATAATTATGTCAAAAATAGGCGCTACCATTGGAACTTACTCTGGTGATGGAGGATTGCTAATATCCATTCTTTAACTCCTCAGTATTTCATTCCTATTATTAAGCAGAGTATATCTATGCTCTGCTTTTTACTTTACTGAAAATCACCCCATTTATATTAATTTAATCTTAACTATCTTAGTATTTTACAATTTTTAATATTTTATTTGACTTAATGAACAAGTTGTACTATACTATAAACATACCCCCCCCCTATTGGGGGTAGGGAGAGGAGAATTAATATGACTACTGATAAAGAAAAAGCTTTACAATTAGCTAAAACAGCTAGAGGACAACTTGAGAAGATTATAGAAATGATAGATGAAGAACGTTATTGTGTGGATATCTCAAATCAAATTCTTGCTGTTTTAAGCTTAATGAAGAAAACAAACCTTTTGATATTGAGAAAACATATGAACTCCTGTGTTAAAGAAGCTTTTCTTACTGGCAAAGGCGAGGAATCTGTTGATGAAATACTAATGCTTTTTGACAAAGCAACTAAATAGGAGGACTTAAATTGACTGGTTTATATATAGCAACTGGAATAGCACTTCTAGTATCTTTATTTTTTGATAAGAGCAAAACTAAAAGTGGTTTAAAAAAAGGCTGGGTTAAGTTTTCTAAAACACTACCTAGTTATCTAAAACTATTAATGATTATTTCTTTAGTACTTCTTCTTTCTGAAGATTTAATAATAACTTATTTAGCACAAGACAATATTTTTTTAGGGCTACTATCTAGTCTTATCTTAGGATCACTGACCATGATGCCTGGATTTATTGCTTATCCACTTGCAAATATTCTTGTAGGAAGAGGAGTTCCTTACATGGTCATTGCAGGTTTTGTGACATCATTAATGCTGGTTGGAGTTGTAACTTATCCATTAGAAAAAGAGTACCTTGGCATTAAAGCAACTATACTACGAAACATAATGAGTTTTGTAGTAGCTGCTTTAATAGCTATTATAGCTGGTATTGCATACGGAGAGGTGTTTATGATATGAAGAAATTAATTAAGGACTATTTCTTGTTTGGTATTTTTGTAATTTTTGCATTGGTTTCATATATCATTAATTTTGAGTTTGGAATAGAAATATGGGATAATTTTTTAGTATTTGCTAGAGATATGGTCTTAATCCTTCCTCCAGCATTTATACTAATTGGTCTTTTTGATGTATGGGCAAAAAATGAATCAATTGAAAAGCATTTTGGCAAAACAAATAATCCACTTAGGTTTATTTGGTCTATTTTACTTGCATCAACGACTGTGGGCGGTACATTTGTGGCTTTCCCTTTAGCAAACTCTTTGTATTATAAGGGTGCTAAATATAGCTCTATATTCACCTATGTTACAGCTGCATCATTATTTATGATACCCATGACAATAATGGAAGCTAGTATGCTTGGTATTAAATTCACACTGATTAGATTATTAGCATCAATACCTTTCATTATAGGCGGTTCAATCTTATTGGAGAAATACTTTGATAAAACTAAGTACAAGATTCCTTTTATTGAAGCAGATTAATTATAAAAAAAGCTTCCGAGGTAGTTAACTATTTATTAATAGTAGCTACTTTGGAAGCTTTTTGAGTCTTTTATCTTAATAGTTCTAATCCTTTTTCTGCATAGCTCCTTGCATCATCAAGGGTATTTCTAGCAAAATCAGAATGGTGGAAACCTGTACTATTTTCTACAAACACAAAATCCCATCTCCATTGGGCTTTGCGGTGGTATTCTCTAACTTGATTTAGTATTTCTTCTGAGACTTCACCACTATCAACTGCTGCTGTCAGCTCTTTTACAAGCTCTACTATCAAGGCACTAACTTCATTTGTCATATCATAAACTGACGACTGGATAGATAATACTTTATCTGTTAGCTCATCAGGCGTTTCTGCATGGCAGCTCAGACAAGATTCTTCAATATGTTTTAGAGGGCTTGTCCAATGGTGTGAGTGATAAACTTCTCCTGCTTCATTTTGCTTCCTAGGCATATGGCAATCTAAACAACTCATACCAAAATCACTATGAACACTGCCTTGAAATGTTTCAAACTCAGGATGTTGCACCTTCAGTAACTCTGTGCCTGTATCAGGGTGTATCCAGTCAAAATAATCTGCTTCTTCAAAAGTTCTTTCCATACCTTCAACAGTAATGCCATAATCCCAAGGTAAAATTACTTCTTTAGTTTCAGGATGTAGGTAATACTCGACATGACACTGAGCACAAACTAAGTCACCCATTTTATAATCATCATCCACTAACTCTAGGGCTTTACTTAAATGATCTCTTGTAATCTTTATTTCACCAGGAGTATTACCATGACAATCATAGCAACTTATTGGGTTTTGTGCTTTATCAGCTAATTGATAAAAATCCATAGCATGCACATCAAATCCATGTTCCTCAATCATATCTAGATAATCTGGAGTCTTACAACTTAAACAACTAGCTCCTGGCTTACCTCTTTCTGTACCTATAACATCTTCTAATGAATAAACATGCCCTCTTGATCTTAAGTAATCAAGGCTAAAAGCATTCCCTGCATAAAGCACTTGCAAATCAAGATATCTCTCAACATAACTATATGGAACTGATCCTCCAAAAGGAGTTTCTTCCATCTCTGAATTAAGTAAGTATGAAGAATATTGATCAGGATAAAAGTCTGACCAAAAGTCTGCATTAAGTATTCTTGGTCCATCAGCTAAATCTTCTGGGTCAGTTATAATAGGGGTTTCTGGTGCTACTAGATTATAATGAACAGTAAGAGCGACTCCAATCAATATTGCTGATATTAATACTCCTATTACAATATTTTTTCGCATAAAACCCTCTCCCTACAGCATTCTTTAATACCTATATTATACATTAGTTATGTCAGGGTGTTAAGCTTGACCTTCTTATTTATAAACAAGCTATTGCTAACCCTTCTACTTAATTGCTATGCTTGATAGCTAATGTTTGCTTTTCTTGCTTGCTTGTATTGTTCTTTTACACTAATGGTGTATTTCATATTGTCTTTGATGAAATGAGTGCCTGTTTGCCTGAACTGAAAACTAACCCCCTTAGCTATACATTCTCTTTGAATGTCTAAAACCCAGTTATAGTTTAATAATCTTGCATTTTTATCAGACTCACCACCTACAATTACTAACTCTACTCCTTCCAAATATCTTCTAATACTGATTCTTTCTATTAGGGGCTGGCAAATGATATTCTTGTTTTTTATGGGGAGTTTGGAAAATATACTAAGCCTATAATTAGCATTTTTTTGATTTTCTATAGTACAACCAATGGTTACGTTACTATACCCATCTCCCCAATCTTTTGGAATACATTTATCAAATCTATCAATTCTCTTTGTTAAAGACACAAAGTTCAAATCAGACCTTTCTTTAATCATATCCCAACACTCACTTCTCCAACTATCAGCTTCTTCAATAAAGAAATCCGATGAGAAGCAAAGATAAACTTTTTTATGAGAAGGTATTTTGTAACTACCATTTTCAGTTCTTTCAACTGGAGCATAAAACTTATTTGTCTTTACTATTTTATTAGTATCAACACCTCTTTTTTTATCTCCCTTATGAATATAGCAATATTTACACCCTTCACTATACTTACGACATCCCCTCCATGGATCCCACATACTCATATTATATACTTATTTGACATAGTCATGGACTATATCAAACCCTTAAGCCCTTCATTGAACTTATTGAGATTTAGCTTAAATGTGAGTCCGTCATATCTTTCACCTCTGACTTCTCTTTTATCTTTTATTCTATTGCATTCCTCAAATCCAAGCTTTTTCATAAGACCTATAACTCTATAGTTCCCTGACCATGTCTGTGTATAAATATCTTTTACTCCTTTGTCAATAATATACTTAATATATAGTGTCCAAGCTTCTGTTGCATATCCTTTTCTTCGCTCACTTGTTTCAGGTATATTTATACCTATTGTAAGGTTGGCCTCTTTCTTTGTATAGGTATAGTCATTGTCTATATTATATGCATTAATCCACCCTATGTGTTTTTTACTATTATCATTTAGACAAATCTCAAAACTATACCTAAAACTATTGCCATCCTTTCTTGACTCAAGTTTATTCAGCATTCTCTCTCTAAAAGCTTTCTCCTCAAAATCATCTAGAGTATTCTCCCATGGCGCGTCCCAGTCTTGCCACTCTACCTCTAATGTTTCCCATCTAATCCTATTTTCAATATCTTCTTTTATTAAGTCTCTCAAAATAACCTTATCCCCCGTTAAAAATACCATCAAAATCTCCTTTATTTAACAAGTATTTATTATTTGCAAGTAAGTGTTGTGCAACATCTTTAGCTTTTATTTGAGAAGTATCTATATAAAACTTTTGATCGAACTCTTGATTTTTGAACTCCTCTAATAAAAGAGCTACTCTCTCTCCCATTTGATGAGATAGTTTTCTACTCTTATCACGGCTTATGATTACTTCTTTATCGGCAACTAATATACTAAAATATGTCTTTATGCCTTGCAATCCCTTCTTAAGTCTTTCAATATCTGCTGGCATACAGATATAGTTAAAAATCACATCATAATCTCTTTCAACAAAGTTTTCTATTAAGTCTATAACATTCTCCCAAAAGACATCTAAATGATTATTTTGCTCCCATGGCTTTGTAACCCCAGAACTGACAAAATAATAAATATCATCTCCATCTATTAAAGCTGACTTTGACTTTTTACTAGCAAGCATCCTAGATACTGTGGATTTACCAACTCCTGGTGGCCCAGTTATTATATATAGTTCACCCATCTAAAGCATCCTTTCTATCTTATACTCATAAATCCTAGAGCTCTCACCCCAAGGATGATATCCATCTCCTATAAAGCTAAACCCATATTTTTCGTAATAGCCATCATGAGCGGTGCATAGAAAAACGCTATTAAATCCATGTACTCTAGCATCCTCAATTGCTTTATTTAGCAGTAATGATCCATAAGATTTGCCCCTATAAGCTTCTTTGATATATAAAGCACATATCCAAGGATATAAATCCATCCTACTAATAAAATCATTTGTTATCATACCTGCTCCTCCAACTATTTCTTCATTACTAATTAGCAGGTACCACTGCGGCAAAGAGCTCGATTTAGTACAATGCCTTATACAATCCTCATATACCTTCGCAGTTTTCTCAGTCGACCAAGTTG
>PWPR01000077.1 GCA_003557085.1 Clostridia bacterium
GAGAAGGTTTATGTGCCTGGTTTTACTAAAAAGAATCTTGTGAAAGCAGTTGCATCAAAATGAGATTATAAAGTAAGACTGATTCACCACTCTGAAAAAGAGTGGCTACTCGAAAAAATACCTCTTACAAATATACATTATTGGACAGGATGGAATAGCGCTGTGTTCAATAAGGTCATGTATCACTTAATTCACACTACATGGTTTTACAAATGGATACAAAAGCCTAATCATCCTTTTTTAAAAAAGATTAGAGAAGATACTAAGCCAAAGGATGAAACAGCTTATTTAATAGTGATTGTAAAGGGGCAGGAAAAGAGTATTGAAAAAAAAGTGAAATGGCATGTGAGAACATATTCTGATTATGAGATAACCGCTATAATGGCTGCTGCAGTTACTGATTTGACTCTTAAAATGAATAAAGAAGGTGTTTTTCACCCAGCAGAGATCATCAAGTGGGAAGATTTATCTCAAGATGATGAGAAATGATGTTAATATAGTGAGGATATAAACTTCAAAAAACGAGACTTTCTATAATAATATGACGAAGATCGAAGGAATATAAATAAATGGGTAAGAAGTTTTGTTAATGGGGTAAAGAATTAGGTGGCCCTTCCTTGGTTTATATTTACAATAGTTACAGAAGGTTTTCTATTTCTTTCAGATGGTGAAGGTTTCCGAAATAAACTGTCTGTTAGCGATCTTAAAATTTGTATAGCACTGCGTATTACATAAAAGTAGATATGTTTTTAGTTAGAAGGAAGCCGAGTGTATGGATAAAACCAATTCATTATCACTCTTTTTTTTATTTAATAAATACCTCAGTAAAATGATATAAAACTGACCAAATCAGTAGAATTGACCATATCAATTAATGAGAGGTACTGTTATTTTTAATTTATGAACACGGGTCATAAATCCAAAAACTAGTATGCGAATATTAGGGAGGCATTATGATAGCTAAAAAAGGAAAGGAAACTCGAAATCAAATAATCGAAACGTTGGAACAATTATTTATAGGAAAAAATGTTAACAAAGTTACAATAAATGATATTGTTCAATATGCTGGCCTAGCAAAAGAAACCTTCTATTTATATTTTGATTCAAAGGAAACTTTAGTTTGGCACTTTATAGATACTAAGCTAAGTGGTTTGAATAAGTATCTTGCAAAATTGGAGGTAGAAGGTTGTGGAAAAGAAGACATCAATAAAATCATCGCATATATTGTTTCTTTCTTAAAGAAGCATAAGACACTTATGAAATTAATGTATCATGTGAGATTTTTCTCTTTTATTTGATTTCATAGTATGGAGAGTAAGTCAGTAAACAAGTGGATTGAGTGGCGTGATTTGTTAATAATATAATGATTTCTTGTAAATGATAAAAGAAAACACATATTTCAAAATTGTTGCCATATCATCGATCATTGATTAAAGACACCATCTAAACTTATTAATTTAAAGCAGTTTAGGCTATTATTATTATTAAGGATTGAACTGCAACTGGTTATTATGTTTAGTAGATTGTTAAAACAGAATGTATTTACCCTCTTAAGGCTAACCCCAATCTTAACAACCTAATATAAGTTCTATACGTTTAATTTTTTAGTATTGATTATCTCTTACAATCTCTCTACTACTTGCATAGTATGGTTACAAATGATAGCTATCAAAATGAATAGTAAAGAACCCTCTTGTGATTATTTCTTAAAATATTCTATTGAACACTAGCAATATTTCATTAATAAGGGAACATGTTTTAAATATTTATCTTATGAATTAATTGTGATAAAATATCTAAGTAATTTATTAGATGTTCCATGTGACAAACTATCAATTGTAATGCTAGCCAATTTGCAAAGGTGTAGAGCAAATCATTTCATTAGGCACAGACGTGAGTATAGAAATCCTTAATTACTATTTAATGAAGGAGAATTACGATGGGGTATTTTATTAAGAGGAAGTTGCTAGGAGGATCTCTCCTTGTTTTAGTTGTAAGTGCTTTAGTTATTATTAATCCAATTTATGCAGAATTGTCTAATGAAAACTATCTTGAGACTAGGATAGATGATTATATTAGTACAAGCATTAAAAATCTTAACATTCCGGCTGCTACAGTTGCAATTTCTAAGGGAGATTCAATTATTTACCATAGTAGCTTTGGTGAAGATATTAAAGATAACTCTCGGTTTTTCATAGGCTCAATTTCTAAAACATTTACTGGACTTGCTATAGCCCAACTTGTTGAGGATGATTTGATTGATCTGGATAAGCCTGTTTCTTACTATATTGAAGAATTTAGTGTGTCAGACGAAATTAAAGTAAAACACCTATTGCACCATGTCAGTGGTATGGTAGAAACAGAATACAACTCATTTGGAGCACTAGATCCTAATGCTACATTTTTAGATTTAATTCATGATATGAGTGGGATGAGCTTGTCGTATCCTCCTGGAGAAACATTCGCATACTTTAATCCAAACTATAGTCTACTCGGTCTTGTAATTGAGAGAGTAACTGGTTTAAGTTATGAGGAGTACATGCAAAATCATATATTCGATCAGCTGGGGTTGAATAATTCATCACTAGAGGATGATATAGAAATAGAGGGCCATTTATCTTTTTTTGGGTTTCCAGTCAGAAGAGCTGAGACGTTCAATCGTTACGATTTACCTGGAGGTTTTATTTCAGCTTCGTCATATGACTTATTACTATTTTTAGATGCTATTAGAAAAAGAGACCCAAGTACTGGTTTAAGTGAACAAGGATTTGATAGATTTCTTAGTGTGTACCCTGAGGAAGGATTTTATAGTATGGGTCTAATGCATTATCCTCTTGGCAATACCACTGCTATACATCACGGTGGTTCACTTCCAGGATTTTTAGCAAATGCGATAATTTTACCAGAAGAAGATATCAGTATAGCAATTTTGCTAAACAAGAATCATCTGCTTTTTGCAACCTTATTCCAGCCAAGTTTTAGTGAAGGAATAATAAATATTTTAACTAACAGTCCTCCCCCAACACTTTTCAAGTTTTATTGGCTATATAGAGCTTTGTTTATATTGATGATAATAGTAATAATACTTAATCTAAAGAATTTTTTGCAGATGATTTGCTCTGATAGATTCATTTCAAAAAATCAAAGATTTAAATCAATTGTTGTAAATCTTTTTATAATACTTGTAATTATAACGCTTGTTCCTTTAATTGGTTCAAATGTCTTTCCTCAAAGAGGGTTTGATTTAAATTTAGTATTTCTGTTAATGCCAGACTTTACAGTATTCCTGTTTGTTGGCTTATTATCTCATGTTATCAAAGTTTTAACTCATGTATATTTCATAGCTAGCAATAGAATAAAAAAAATTAATTACTAGTTCTATAAGGATCTTATCACATAGTTTAGGGAGGGTTTAATGTATGTTATATGGAGCTAAAGGTGGAAGTCTGTCGATGGATAATACTACTATTGATTTTGTCACTTTTGGACAAGGAAAAGAAAACTTGGTTATCATTCCAGGTTTGTCAGATGGTCTTAAAACTGTCAAAGGGATGTCTATGTCCATGGCATTCATGTTTCGAGACTATGCTAAAAAATACAGAGTACATATTTTTAGTCGAAAGAACGAGATGAAAGAAGGATATAACACAAGGGATATGGCCAAGGATTTAAAAAGGTCTATGGATATGTGTAAAATTTATAGAGCACATATAATAGGAATGTCACAAGGAGGAATGATTGCTCAATTTTTAGCAATTGACTTTCCTGAAGTAGTTGACAAACTCGTGATTGCCGTATCAGTTTCAAGACAAAATGAAACTATTAAAAAAGCAATAGGTCAATGGATCAGTTATGCTAAAAATGACGACTATAAAACTCTTTTTATCGATTCTCTTGAAAAAACCTATACAGAAAGAAAACTGAAATTGTATCGACCATTTTATTGGATTTTGTCTCGTATAGGAAAGCCAAAATCTTGGAGTCGGTTTATTATACAGGGTCAAGCTTGTATAAATCACAATTCATATGATGAGCTTAGTAAAATTGAGAGCACTACTTTGGTTATAGGCGGAGATAGTGATCTAGTTGTTGGTAAAAACACTAGTGAAGAAATGGCACAACAAATAGCAAAATGTTCTTTAATTATTTATGAGAA
>PWPR01000087.1 GCA_003557085.1 Clostridia bacterium
AAATGTATGTTGATTTGACAGGAGCTGCAATTCCTTTGATTAACTTGCCGTCTATGTTAGCAGCTGCATTGGCAACTAGCTTAGTCCCACTAATTTCACATGCTAGCTCCATAGGAGACTGGAAAAATGTGCAGAGAAATTCAAGTTTAGCAATGAAATTAATTCTCTTAATTGGAATACCTGCTGGGTTTGGCTTAAGTGTTATGTCCAGTCAAATTGTCTTATTACTTTTTGGTAGTACTAGTGCAGCTTCAATCTTAGAGATTATCGCTTTTGCAGTTATTTTTTTAACATTGCATCAAACATGTTCAGGTATTTTACAAGGACTGGGACATACCAGCATACCTGTTAAAAACTTGCTCATAGGTGGTCTTGTGAAAATCGTATTGAACTACACCTTGACTGCAATGCCTATGCTTAATATTCATGGTGCTGCTATAGCTTCAATAGCAGCTTATGGGGTATCATCAATACTAAACATAAGAGCAGTTACAAAAATAACAAGAACCAAGCTTGACTACATGAATATGCTAATTAAGCCAGTATTGGCTGCCCTTGGGATGTCACTAGTAGCCTATTATTGTTATATTTTGATTACCAATATTGGATTTGGCAATACTATTGGAACAGCTGGAGCTATAGGTTTTGCTGGAGTAATATATGGAGTCTTATTATTTGTATTAAGAGTATTTAGCGTAGAAGAGTATATACGCATACCTATTATAGGAGAAAAAACTTATCCGATTTTAGCCAAATGGAAACTTTTGAGGGATTAAAATGAAATTACAAATTATAGGGTTAGGACCAGGACAGTTTGAAGATTTGACTTTGAAAGCTTATAATCTACTAAAGAATAATACAAAACTAATATTAAGAACATCTAAACATCCACTAGTAGAAGAGTTTGGTAATAACAAGATAGAGTTTGTTAGTTGTGATGATTTTTATGAGGATGCAAATACCTTTGATGAGGTATATGATAGTATTGTTGATTTTGTAATGGGAAATCTCAAGGAGTTTGGAGAAATTCAGTATGCGGTACCAGGTAGTCCACTTATATTAGAAGCCACTGTGGATAAGTTAATCGAGTTGGCAAATGAAGAAATTGAAATCGAGCTTGTGCCATCTTTAAGTGCTTTAGATGCAATTTATACATCACTCAGATTAACACCTACCAAGGGATTAATAACTCTTGATGCATTGAATATGCCAAAATCAGATTTTTATATAGGAAAAGACATTTTGATAACACAAGTCTTTAATAAGTTTATAGCAGGCGAGTTGAAATTAGCTTTGCTAGAGTGGTATCCTCCAGAAACAGAAGTGACAATTATTCAGTCAGCTGGTATTGAAGGTCATGAAAAGATTAAGAGCATATCAATGGCAGAAATGGACTGGCACGAGTATGATCATTTGACAAGCATTCACATACCTCAGGTTAAGAGAAAACAGAACTATTATGAACTCATAAAACTGGTTAAAGATTTAAGAGCTCCTAACGGCTGTCCTTGGGATAAAGAGCAAACACATGAAACATTGCAAACAGCGCTTTTGGAAGAGACCTATGAGTTATTAGAAGCTATGCAATCCAAAAGTGTAGAAGGTATGTGTGAGGAGCTAGGAGATTTATTATTACAGATTGCTTTTCATACAGTTCTAGCTGAGGAAGAAGGTTTTTTTAACTATCACGATGTAATAAATGGTATAATTGAAAAGATGGTAAGAAGGCATCCACATGTTTTTAGTGACGGTCAAGCTACTACTTCAAGAGAAGTCCTTAAGTCATGGGAAGAAATTAAGCTTGAGGAAAAAGACATAGAAAATAATAGCATGATGGATAATATTCCTGCAATCTTGCCAGCCCTGCTTCAAGCTGATAAGATACAAAGAAAGGCAGCTAGAGTAGGATTTGATTGGGATGATATTGAACAGGTGTGGGACAAAGTATACGAAGAGCTTGATGAGTTAAGAGACGCAAGGGAAGATCAATTCTTAAATGAGTTGGGAGATGTCTTATTCGCAGTAGTTAACCTGGCTAGATTCTTGCAGGTAGATGCAGAATCAGCTTTGATTAGCACAATAAGGAAGTTTAAGAGAAGATTTAGATATATAGAAGAAAATATTGCAGAACAAGATAAAAATTTTGATGATTTTACATTAGATGAATTGGATCAATTATGGAATCAAGCTAAACAGCTATAAATAGGAGGAGTTTACATTGAGCAAAAAGAGCATAGAAGAACACAATCCAGTAATAAACAAAAGTGCACTGGTGAAAAGAGTTGCAGATAATCTTGATTTAACTAATAAACTAGTAAATGAAGTTATTGGTGCCACTCTTGATGAAATTACTGAGTGTGTAGCAGAAGGCGTGAGCGTCAGGTTGGTAGGCTTTGGTACCTTTGAAAGAAGATTAAGAAGAGGAAGACAAGGACATAATCCAAGAGACCCTGAGGAAAAAGTATATATACCTGCTCATTATGTTCCATCTTTTAAGGCAGGCAAAAATCTTAAAGAAGCAACAAAAAAAGATTAAATATGAGATTAGATAAGTTTCTAAAAATATCTCGGATTATAAAACGTAGAACTCTGGCTAAGTCTGTCTGTGATCAGGGCAAAGTTAAGATTAACAAAAGGGTAGCAAAAGCAGGGAGTTCGGTTAGTGTTGGGGATGAGTTGGAAATTGATTTTGGCAGTAAAATTGTTGTTTTTGAGGTTTGTGAAGTATACAGCCATGCTTCAAAAGAAAAAGCTTCAGAGATGTATAAAGTTAAACAAGAAAAACATGTTATTTAGGAGCCTACAGGCTCCTTTTTATTTACCTTAAAGTCTTAAAGACTTGCTAAAGCTAATAAAAAAAGGTTATTATAAAGTTAAGAGAGAGGTGATTGCTATTCTTAAGAGAAGAAAAAACAAAGATTATTATGAGACTTCAAAAAAGAGCAAAAGAAATGAGGATGTGGGCACAAGCGGCTCATTACTTACTAAGCTTAAAAAATTTGTTTCTATAGCTATTTTTTGCACATTTATTTTCTTTGCAGGAAGACTCTTTTTGCATCAGCAACAGCAATTAGACTCACTAAACATTCAAAAGTCAGAGCTTGAGGATAGTATAAGAGAGATTCAAGAGCGGACAAGAACATTGCAAGAAGAGATTGTAAGGCTTCATGATAAAGATTATATTGAACAAATTGCAAGAAATGAATATGGCATGGTAGGAGAAGATGATATAGTATTTGTGCCAGCTAGAGGCATGGGTGAGTGATGAAAAGTATAGCTGTAATAGATTGTGGTAGTAATTCTTTTAGGCTTTTGATAGTTAAGGTATCTGATAAGGGATATAAAGATTTATATAGAGATTATGAAATGGTAAGGTTAGGTGAGGAGCTTAATCAAGACAAAGGAACAATCGGAGATGATACCTTAACTAGAGCAATATTAACACTGAAAAAGTTCTCAGTAGCGATAAAGGATTTTTCTTGCGATGAGTATTTTTGCTATGGCACATCAGCCTTAAGAACAGCAAGTAACAGTGAGGATTTCGTTAATGCTGCTAAAAGCAAAACTAATTTAACAATAGAAGTAATTAATGAGGAAGAAGAAGCTAAGTTTAGTTACTTAGGTGCTGTAGGCACTACAAGAGACAATAGAGTTGCAGTTCTAGATATTGGTGGAGGAAGCACCGAACTAATTTACACTCAAGGCGAAAAACTGAATAGCGTAAGTGTTTTGCTGGGTGCAGCAAGATTAAAACATATTTTCTGGCCTGACACACAAAGTCCAGACAATATAGTCTTAAATAAAGCTAGGGTATATGTCAGGGAGGCTTGGAGCAGGCAGAAACTGCCCTCAGAGGCAATACGCGACTTAATAGGTGTGGCAGGTACAATAACTACTTTAGCATCGATAGAGAAGAAATTAGATAAATATTCAGCAAAAGAAGTTAATGATACAATTCTTACTTACAAAATGATTGAAAGTATGTTAGTATATATAATGCAGCTGGAGGAAAATGAAAGATTTCACGTTAAAGGTATGTTCCCTCCAGAGAGAGCCAATAATATTATAGCAGGAATTTTAATTTTACTTGAGACCCTAAACTACTTTGGAATCAAAGAAATTAAAGT
>PWPR01000229.1 GCA_003557085.1 Clostridia bacterium
CTGAGAAACATGGTGTCAGCAATATTTTACTCAATTTTTAGCATCCTTGGCATAATGAAGATAAAAAAACGTGGAACACTTACTTTGATTGGCCTATTTCATGGCACTGTGCTTTTAATGATGGCCCCTGTCATGTTTTGGAGTATTTTAAGTGGGGCATTTTTAAGTGAGCTTATAGCAAATCTGATTTTCAAAGGTTATCAAAGTGACAAAAGCAAGGTTTTGGCAGCTATGCTCTTTATACCTATGACTTTACCTACTACTATTGCATTTACAATGGCAATTCATGGCATGACTTTTTCCCAGGTTGTGGAAAGTCCACTTATATCCATAGTAATATCAATAGCTACTATAGCCTTAAGTTATTTTGGAGCAAAACTTGGTTTAAAGCTTGGGAAAGAGTTGCAAAAGGCAGGGAAAATGTAAATGGAGAAGTTACAAGTTAGAAATCCCTTATATCCATTAATAAGTCTTATTGCTTCAATGATTGTTTTTGTAATTGGCATATTATTTTCGCAAGACATAGCTATCTTCTATTTACTATTAGCTCTAACCCTTATCTACGCTTTATTTGGGTATGTAAGACCTTTAAGTAAAATATTGCCTGTTTTCATTTTAATAAGCATTATAATTGGCTTTGGTTCTTTCATTACTAGCAGAGATTTTCTTGTAGGTGTACAAACCTCAGGGCGAATAATCCTACTGGCTTACTCATCAGTTCTCATGATAGCACTACCTCCTATTAACCTAACTAGGAACCTTGTACAATTAAACTTTCCTAAAGTGCTTACCTTAGGAATGTTAGCTACAATAAGGTTTGTTCCTGTACTAATAAATGAAACAATACAAATAAAGGAAGCTATGTCATCAAGAGGAGTCAAGTTTTCTTGGTTTAATATAAAATGCATATACAGAGCTTTTTTAGTTCCATTTCTCATGAGGATAATTAACATGTCAGATATCTTAGCAATATCTATAGAAACACGTGGCTTTACACTTTCAAGTAATCAATCGAGTGTATATAAACAAGTTAAAATAACTAAGAGAGATATTTTTTTCAGCATTATGCTGATTAGCAGCCTATTAGGAGTTACAATATTATGGATAAACTAGCTATAGAAATTAAAAAACTTTCATTTAGATATAAAATTTCTAATTCTTGGATATTGAAAAACATAGACTTTCAGCTTAAGTATGGTGAGTTAGTAATCTTAACTGGTGTTTCAGGACAAGGCAAGTCTACTTTACTTTCATGCATAAATGGAATGATTCCTAATATCATAGATGGAGAGTTAAATGGTGAAATATATGTTGATGGTAAGGATGTATCAAACCTTAGGGTAAGTGAAATATCACATCTACTGGGAAGTGTCTTGCAAGATCCAGAAAGCCAAATTATAAATAGTAAAATTGAGGACGAAATAGCTTTTGGATGCGAAAACATAAACATGCCACCAAAAAAGATTAAAGAGAGTATTGATAATGCTACCAAAATGATGGATCTTGATAAAGATATGTTTATAAGAACACTCTCTGGAGGTCAAAAGCAACGATTAATGTCTGCTGCTATTTTAGCAATGGAGCAAAAAATATTGCTTTTTGACGAGCCTCTAGCTAATCTTGATATTAAAAGCGCTCACATTCTATTAAGTGCATTGCGACAGTTAGCAGATAAAGGTTACGCAATAATTATTGCTGAACATCGTTTAGAACTAGTATATAAATATGCAGACAAAATTGCTTTGCTAGAGAATCATAATTTAAGTTTTTATAAAGATAAAGATAAAGCATTGCACAAGTATGATGATATCATGCCATCAAGTATCGAGAGCCTCTCAGAAAAAAAATCCTGCTTTATTGTTAATAATTTAAGCTTTTCAATAAACGACAATACCATACTAGAAAATGTTAGTTTAGATATTAAAAAAGGAGACCGTCTTGTCATAATTGGAGAAAATGGAGCTGGAAAAACAACTTTACTTAAACAATTAGCTAGAATTAATACTCCCACAACAGGCTCTATAACACAATTTATTACAAGTGATAAAATCTCAAAAGATCCTTCACTTTGGTTTAGTAAAGTTGGTTATGTCTATCAAAACCCTAACTATCAACTATTTATGCCTACAGTTTATGAAGAAATATGTTTTATGGCAAAAAGTAAGGCATTAGCAGAAAAGACCTTAGCAGATTTTAGTTTAGCAGATTTGTGGGAAAGACATCCGCAGTCTTTGTCAGAAGGACAAAAAAGAAAGCTTACTATTGCCTGCATATTAGCAATGCAACCAGAAGTTATTTTCCTTGACGAACCAACAGTAGGACAAGACTATAGTAGTTTATTAGAGATAATTGAAATATTGAATAAGTATCATGAAAGATCAGAGGCAACAATTGTATCAATCACCCACGATTTTAGATGTGCCTCGTTGCTAGCAAATAAAGTCATTTGGCTAGAAAATGGCAAGATAAAACGCTATGGTGATTCAAGACTAATAGCAGAATACTTTATTAGCCAAAGAGAATTGTAAGCAGCCACCCTTTACATATAAATGAGCCACCTTTTTAAAGGTGGCTCACAGTTATAAAGCATAACAAATTATTTCTATTCTATTTTTCTAAACTTTGCTAACATATCGAAGTTTTGCAAAACAAGAACTTCCATTTCTAACTCTCTGGTTATATAATAATCTCCTAAATACCAACCAAGAAACATATGTCCATCCTCAGGCTTAGCAATCAAAGTAATCTTGTCTCCATCCTCATACTCTCCAGTGCCTATAACCTCTCCTGCACCATCAACTTCTACTTTAATTTGAAATGTTTGATTAGATGACCCATCTAATGCTACCGCTCAAGGACTTCTTCCTCTACATCCTACAAAAATTATAAGAAGTAGAATTACTAGCAGTATGAAAAAAATTTTCTTCATAACCTTAAATCCCCCTTCATACATTTTGGAATTAATTCTATTTATATTACAATATTAACAGTTAATTATTTAGTTATCAAACAAATTCATAATCATCAATATTCAATAAGCAACAAAATAAATAAGTTAATCTTCATTGTGTCTTCTCAATTAAATGGTAAAATGTAGCCATAAAGGCCATTAGGAGGGGTATTTTATGCTCACAATAAAATGTGCGAGATGTAAAAACAAGTTAATAAAGTATTTAAAAATAGGAAAAGGTAAGGTTTTAAGATGTCATAAGAGTAGGATTTCTAATTGGTATGAGCTAGAAGAGGTAAATGGGAATTATTGCTGTAGCTGTGGGAATATTATAGGTATTAATAAAGGCAAGTTCATTAAGATGAATCGCCATGAGTTTACATATACAGGTACAAAAGAGTAAGCTTGTCAAAAACTGTACTGAACACCTCTATGTACGATTGTACATATTATAAAGGATTATAGGTTGCCTTTGATAACCTAAATATATTGTTTAAGGGGGAGATGCCATTATGCTATCCCAAAAGATATTAATAGAAAAAGTACATGATATTTGCAAAAAAGATAGCAATCTTATAGCTGCTATGATGTATGGTTCTTTTGCAAAAAATGGTGGTGATCAGTATTCTGATATAGAGTTCGCATTTTTCTTTGCCGATGATGCATTAGACAAGTTAGATAAATGCAAGTGGATTGAGCAAATTGAGAATACAGAGATCTGCTTCAAAAACAGGTTTGGTATATATACAGTTATATTTACTAACCTTATCAGAGGAGAGTTCCACTTCTATAAAGAAAAGGACATTGGTGTAATAAAGTCATGGAGTGATACCGACTGGTTTGAAGATATTGAAAATTGTCTTGTCATTGATAAAAATGGAAAGTTAGAAGAACAGTTAACTTACTTAATAGGAGAGCCTCCAATTGATATTTTTATATCCAATTTACAAAACCATATCGATTCATTTTATAATTGGTCTCTTTTCTGTGTTAACTTACTAGCACGAGGTGAGTATGCAAGAGCTTTGGATATTTTATGGTGGATTCAAAAAGATCTATTGTATATAAAACGAATCAATGACCATATTTTTGAAAATTTTGGTACTCCTTCAAAATTACTAGAACAAGACATCTCATCTGCAGACTATCAAGA
>PWPR01000214.1 GCA_003557085.1 Clostridia bacterium
CATGGACGTGTTGCCGCTTTAGCAAGTGCAGCTCGTGAAGCCGGTCTAGAGTTTTAACAGCGGGAGGATATGAGATGGATAAGCGCCAAAATAGAAACGCTGATAGTCAAAAAGGAAATTTGATAGAAAAAGTAATCGAGATAAAGCCCGTATCTAAAACTGTAAAAGGTGGAAGAATTCGCAGCTTCAATGCTATTGTTGCTGTTGGAGATGGTAATGGTAAGGTTGGAGTAGGTCTAGGTAAAGCAAGGGGAGTTCCTGATGCAGTAAGAAAAGCAATAGATACTGCAAGAAAGAGCATGATAGAAGTACCACTTGTAGGAACTACTATTCCACATGAAGTTACAGGTATTTATGGAGCAGGACGAGTTATGTTAAAGCCAGCATCTGAAGGTACTGGTGTAATTGCTGGAAGTGCTGCAAGAGCTATTTTAGAGCTTGTAGGCGTGAGAGATATCTTAACTAAATCTCTTGGTTCAGCAAATAAAATTAACATTGCTTATGCTACTATGCAAGGGCTTAGTGAGTTGTTAACAGTAGAAAAAGTGGCAGCATTAAGAAATATTGATGCTGACAACTTAGAATAGGTAAAGCGGGAGGTAGTGATAATGTCAAATCAACTAAAAATCACGCTCAAGCGTAGCCTTATTGGAAGTAATCAAAAACAAAGAGGTACTGTAAGAGCACTAGGTTTGACAAAAACAAACCAAACTGTGATTAAGGAAGATAGCCCTCAAATTCAAGGTATGATTAAGAAAGTTTCTCATATGCTTGAAGTAGAAGTAATTAACTAAATTGCGGGAGGTGTTTCGAGATGAAATTACATCAACTAAAACCAGCTGAGAACTCACGCAAGAAGCGTAAGAGAGTTGGTAGAGGTACAGGTTCAGGTAGAGGAACCACAGCTGGCAGAGGTATGAATGGACAAAATTCACGTTCTGGTGGCGGAGTTAAACCATGGTTCGAAGGTGGACAAATGCCCCTGCAAAGGTTATTGCCAAAACGCGGTTTTACGAACATATTCAAAAAAGAGTTTTCAGTGGTCAATCTTGACCAGCTAAATCTTTTTGAGGATGGACAGGTTGTAGATGCTGAGGCATTACTAGAAAGTGGGCTAGTGAAAAAAGTAAACGATGGAATTAAGATCTTAGGAAGAGGAAAGTTAGAGAAAAAACTAACTGTGAGAGTCGATGCATTTTCAAAATCAGCTGCTGAAGCAATTGAGTCAGCTGGCGGCAAAGTAGAGGTGGTCTAAGTGCTTAAGACCCTACGTAATGCATGGAAAATTCCTGATTTAAGAAAGAAGATAATATTCACTCTAGCTATGCTTATTGTGTTCAGATTAGGTACACATATACCAGTGCCAGGAATTAATAATGAAGCTCTGAGAGCACTATTTGAGGAGGGAAACCTTTTAGGATTTTTCGACTTAGTTTCTGGTGGAGCATTAGCTAACTTTGCAATATTTGCGATGTCTGTATCTCCATACATCACTGCAACGATTGTTATGCAATTACTGGCAGTTATTATCCCATCATGGGAGAAGATGATGAAAGAAGGAGAAGAAGGTCGTAAAAAGCAGATGCAATACACAAGGTACGCAACGATTATTTTAGGATTCCTACAAGGTTTTGCAATAACTCTAGGTATTAGAGGATATTTGTTAAGACCTTCAGTAGCTTCTTATTTTATGATTGCAATGAATCTAACTGCTGGTACAGCATTATTAATGTGGATTGGTGAGAAAATCACCGAAAATGGGATAGGTAATGGTATATCTTTAATCATATTTGGTGGTATTATTTCAAGATTACCTATATCAGTTTACAATATGGTTAGATCTGTAAGAATCGGCGAAATGAGCATTATTACTTTAGTTATAATTGCTGTAGGTGCAGCTATTATGGTTGCAGGTATAGTCTTGATCCAAGAAGGACAAAGAAGAATACCAGTGCAATACTCAAGAAGAGTTGTAGGAAGAAAGGTATATGGAGGACAAAGTACTCATATTCCAATGAGGATTAATCAGGCAGGAGTTATACCTGTTATCTTTGCCTCGTCAATTCTAATGTTCCCAGGAACATTGGCAGCCTTCAGTGCTAACCCTACTTTACAAAGAATAGGTGAAGCACTGCAAATGGGAACCCCAATACATACGATTATATATGTGTTATTAATTTTTGGTTTTACATTTTTCTATACAACAGTGCAGTTTAATCCTAGAGACGTTTCTGACAACTTGAAAAATCAAGGTGGATTCATTCCAGGAATTAGACCAGGCAAGTCAACTACAGAGTATATCTCAAAGATTCTATGGAGACTGACTTTTGTAGGTGCTACTTTCTTATGTGTACTAGTTGTAATACCTATAGTTCTTAATAATGTGCTAAACATTGCATTAGGTATTGCTGGCACGAGTTTGATCATTATGGTTGGTGTAGCACTTGATACTGTCAAGCAGCTAGAGAATCAATTAATGATGCGTCATTATGGCGGGTTCCTAAAATAGGGGAGTATAAAATGAAATTAATAATGTTAGGTCCTCCTGGAGCAGGTAAAGGATCTCAAGCTAAAATTATTTCAAAAGAGTATAATATACCTCATATTTCTACTGGAGATATGTTTAGAAATGCGTTAAGAAATGAAACTCCAATGGGACTTAAAGCAAAAAGCTTTATGGACAAAGGTGAACTTGTACCAGATGAAGTTGTTAATGGGTTAGTTGAAGAAAGATTGCAAAATGAGGACTGTCTAAATGGATATGTACTCGATGGCTATCCAAGGACAGTTAACCAAGCTGAAGCATTAACAATGATATTAGATAAAAATAACCAAAGTATTGACTATGTTATCAGTATAGATACTAGTGATAAAACAGTTATTAAGAGATTAACTGGAAGACGTACATGCAGCAACTGTGGTGCAATATATCATATTGATAATAACCCACCAGAAGTTGAAGGTGTTTGTAATTTTTGTCAGCATGATGTTATACAACGTGATGATGACAAGGAGGACACAGTACGTAATAGATTAGAAGTATATAAAGAGCAAACACAGCCATTAATTAACTACTACAAAGATCTAAATTTGTTAGTAGAAATAGATGGAGAGAAAGATTTATCAGATGTTTTTGCAAATATCCAAGAGATTTTGGAGGCGAGTGAATAGTGGTAACAATAAAGTCTGAACGCGAGTTAAACTTAATGCGAGAAGCAGGCAAAATTGTTGCAGACTCACTTTTACTAGTAGAGCAAAACATTCGCCCAGGTATTAGTACAGGGGAACTTGATGAAATAGTGCAAAAACACATGAAAAAAGTAGGTGCCAGACCATCCTTTTTAGGATACAATGGTTTTCCCGCTGCAATATGCACTTCAATTAATGATGAGTTAGTGCATGGAATCCCATCTCATTCTAGAATTTTAGAAGATGGAGATATAATTAGTGTTGATATAGGTGCTGAATATAAGGGCTATCATGGTGATTCCGCAAAGACTTTTGCAGTAGGAGATATTTCTGATACTGCAAGAAGGTTAATGCAAGTGACCAAAGATTCTCTCACTAAAGGGATAGCGGCTGCAAGGCCCGGAGGGAGACTTACTGATATCTCTTATGCAATTCAGACACATATAGAGTCTAATGGGTTTTCTGTTGTAAGAGACTATACAGGTCACGGTATAGGACAAAGTATGCATGAAGATCCTCAGATTCTAAACTATGGGCCACCAGGCCGTGGTATTAAGTTAAGACCAGGAATGGCCTTAGCAATAGAACCAATGGTTGTAGTTGGCAGCTATCAAGTGAAAGAATTAAATAATGGATGGACAGTGGTTTCTGCAGATGGAAGTCTGTGTGCTCATTTTGAACATACGATTGGAATTTATGAACATGGGACAGAAATATTAACAAGGCAATAGATTGACTGTGTCTAATCAAAGGAGGCATCATTTTTGGCTGGTAAAAAAGCTATTGAAGTAGAGGGAAAAGTTGTAGA
>PWPR01000026.1 GCA_003557085.1 Clostridia bacterium
CAATCTTTTGAACATGAGTTGTCTTTGCTATTAGGAACCACTAGTTAGAAGAGATGATATCTCTGAAAAAGAGAAGTAGATCCTATTGAACGCCAGTAGTAAGCTCAACAAGATCCAACCTCTTCAATGCTTGAAGCTTCAAGCATTGAAGAGCTCTTATATTATGAGACTGCGCTATACGAAAAACTGTTGCATGTTATTTTTGCAATTAGGGTATTTCATATTTAATACGAGTCATATAATTATTGTTATTATTAACTGCATTACAGTTATAGAAACCTTCACTAAACTCATCAGCTTATGTATGCTTTGTATCTTCATAAGTTTGATAGGTGTTAGGACATACCTCTTCTTTCTTCAAAATTGTAAAAAAAGATTGAACAATTTCAATCTTTAGAAGTTAGCTTAATTACTCTGAAAATGTTTAAAGAAAATATCGTATAAACATCTACTGCCATCCAGGAACAAGTTATATTCCTTTTTATCTAAACAGTGTTTAAATCTTCAACCATAAACCTTCTTATAATATTTTTTGCTATAGTTCCTGTTATGATGCCCGTAATCACACCTGATATAAGCAGTATTGGTAAATAGAACAACAATCCTCTTGTCTGCACAATGAAACCAGCAACTACAAGTTGTCCTATGTTATGGAAAACAGCACCTATTACACTTACGCCTATTACACTTGTTTTTCCATATCGCTTTGTAAGAAGCATCATTATCAAACTAAATAATCCTCCGCTAAAGCTAAACATAATAGCTCCTAGACCAGCATATAGGGCAGCACTTAATACCACCTTGAGAATCATTAGAGTAAATGCACTCTTTGAATCTATTAAATATATAGCATATAATAGTATGCTATTTGCAAGACCTAGTTTTACACCTGGCAAACCAGGTGCTATGGGAATGAATCTTTCAAAATAACCTAGCATTAGAGCTAACGAAGTTAATACCCCAAAACGAGCTATAGTTTTAACTGTCATTACTCTTCTCTCCTTACAACTTCTACCGTAACAGAATTAGGAAGACATATAATCCAGTTTCCTAAAGCTCTAAACTTTGCATTATCTGGCGTTATCTCACCTTGATGCATACAGTCTTGATTATGACAACTTGCTTCTAGCATCACAACACTTTGGGGGCTTACTTTAATTTTATTATATCTGTCCCCTATTTCAACAACTACAACTTGGTCATCATCAAGACTCACTTCCTTATATAATCTATTATTTATATAGATTTTAGCATAGGCAGACTCAACCTCATTTTGATTTATCAAACTTCCAAAAAATACTCCCCCTACACCTATAAACAAAATACATATAATAATAATTAAATCTCTTTTATTTATTATTTTCAACCCCATTTCAATAGAAAAATAAGCGGTCAAACTATATTTATTTATGTTTTGACCGCTTATATTCTATTTTATCATTTTTTGCTTGATCTATCTATTTAGTTGCAGCTTCTCCTGCAATTCTTCCAAATACAACAAAGTCTACAATTGCATTGCCCCCAAGTCTATTAGCTCCATGAAGATTGCCTGAAATCTCACCTGCAGCAAACAGTCCTTCTATAATAGTCCCATCTTCTCTTACAACACGTGCTTGTTCATCTATACGAATTCCACCCATAGTATGATGCACAGCTGGTCTACGTGGGTAAGCATAAAATGGACCTGTTTCCAGTTTACCACCATAAGAAACAACACCAAATGGATCAGTATCTCCAGACTCTACATAACTATTGAAGTTTTCAACAGTTTGAATCAAGTTATCTGCTGGCACGCCCATTTTCTCAGCTAACTCTTCTAAAGTATCTGCAGCAACATATCCTGCATGGCCTGTTTCCAAGTAATAAGTAAGTTTTTGACCACCTAATGCGCGAGCTTCCTCAGGATTAGGAATTCCATCTGCACTTTGCAGCATAAAAATAATTCCATCTGTTTGCTCAATTATTGCTCTTGACATTTCGTCTCTACGGCCATCTTCACGTACAAAACGTTCACCTTCTTTATTAATAAAAACCATGGCTCCTCTACCAGCTACAATATCATAGGTAGCACCAGTATTAGGATTACAATAAGGTAGTAATTGGATATGCTCCATGTTAACCAATTCTCCGCCACTTTCACTTGCCATTACTAAACCATGCCCTGTAACACTATCCATATTTGATGTCGGTATGTGTGGACCAAGGTCTGGCCACTTCTCTCCTTCACCATGAGTTTGCCTTAACTCTACATTCCCTGCAAATCCACCAGTAGTAATAATTACACCGTTATTTGCATAAAGTGTAACTTTATTTCCTTCTCTTCCTTCAGCGTTAACTCCTACCACTTTGTTTCCTTCATTAATTAAATCTACTCCTGTTGTTTCTAACATTAGAGTAAAGTTTGGATTATCTTCAAGTTGGCTTATTAGTGCCTGAATATAGCCTGTACCATTAGGTAGTTCTGCCCAATGAGTTCTCGGATATAATGCTCCTCCACCATGACTAACTTGGTCTCCAAATACCATACCCATGCTTTCCATCCATTTTAGTCCATCATATGCATTATGTGCTAAAATCTTCACTAAGCCAAGGTCCGCTACCTTGTCTCCGCCATTCCAAGTCTGTAGCGCAAACCAATTAGAACTATCAAATAAAGTCTTATCTGATTCTAAATACTCTTCATATTCTTGCTTTACAAGTTCCATTAATTCTTCATGTTCAGCACTTACCGGAGTTTCATTAATTGCATCAACAATTAAACTCTCTAGAGTACTTGATCTTTCATCATACAGATAATCTTGTAGTTCAGGATTTGGTGTATTATATATTCCTCCAGAGACTATAGAATTGCCTCCTACAAAACCTGTAGTTTCAATTAAGATTACACTTGCTCCTTCGTTGATTGCAGCAACAGCAGCAGATAGGCCTGCTCCACCAGCACCTATAATTACTACATCTGCAGTTTTTTCAATGTCTCCTACAGGATCTTTTTCAATTGGTTCTTTTAGAGCTGCTATATCTCCTTCTGCTTCTTCTATGCACTGTTCTACGGTGCGCAAAATTGCTAAGCTTGTCATTGTAGCTCCTGCCATGGTGTCAATAGCTAAAGACTGATGATCGACTATTTGCTTAGTCATAGTCTCCATTGCTACTGTCCCTACTCCTGGTGTCTCCATATGCTCAGTAACAGTAACATCAACAATTTCAGTTTGACTTAAAGTAACTTCCACTGTTAGTGGGCCTAAGTATCCTGGCGTTGTAGCGTTATAAGTGCCTTCATTAAACAGCTTAACTTCCTCAACTTCTTCTTGACAACCAGTAAAAACTGCTAATATAAGCAACAAAGACAATGATAATATTAATGCTTTTTTCATTATAGTATGCTTCACTCCTATTATTTTAATTTAGGTTATTTAACGAAACCTAACATCCTTGCCAAACTACTTCATGAACAATTAAATAGCTAGTTCAGCTTTCAGACAACCTACGTGTCCCATCATTCATTTAAATAAAATCTCAGTCTAGTTAAAAGTAGCTAACGCTAAAGGCTAAGCTGTATTTACCTACCATTGCTTTTGATTCATCACACAAGCATTCTTTGCTGGAACAATCAAAAATGCAGTCTATATTTTCTTAGAATCTCACCCTTTCAGCTTAATAACTAAATTTATAATTGAATATTGCAATCTATTTTCTTATTCACAATATTCTGAAACTATGCCGAATAAGAAAAAAATATGACTACTTTGGTAGTCCATTGTTTTTTAAATATATTAGCATATATTTATATTGTATCACACATATTAGAATAAATATAATTTTATGCCAATTATGATAGCGTCAATTGATTGTTGGATATCAAAGAAAAAAAATCATACCCCTAAAAGACTTGTTAGACTAAAGTCCTCTAACTGACTTCAGATATCCTGAAAGCCAGGTCTTTTTACCAATATTTAATACAGTTATATTGCCTCTAGTCTCATAA
>PWPR01000178.1 GCA_003557085.1 Clostridia bacterium
CCATACCGAACACAGAAGTTAAGCCCTCCAGCGCTGATGGTACTCGGACGGAGACGTCCCGGGAGAGTAGGACGCTGCCATATTATTTTTATAAACCACATCTCTGATGTGGTTTTTTTATATGTAAAAATGTATAATAAAACATACTTTATTTATATTATGCGAGAAGGTTTGATAATATTGAGTACTCCAATAATTAATGAAATTAATAAACATTTGAAAAAAGCAAAACTGTGGTGCCATACACCTGGTCATAGAGGTGGTGATATAAAAACTAGTTTTACAGATGTTAATAATCTACTTAAATATGATTTAACAGAGGTTGAAGGTTTAGGGAATCTATTTATTAATAGTGGAATAATCTATGAGTCAGAGTCTATGTTTGCTAGCGTAATTTCTACCAAAAGGACTTTATATTATACTCAAGGCACAACTTCAGCACTTTATAGCGCAATAACTGCACTTGCATATCGCAAGAAAGTATTAGCACCAAGAAATGCTCATATTTCGATAATGCATGGGATGTTGTTAGCACAATGTGATGCTACTTTTTATGATTATGAAATAGATGAGCATGGATTATTTGAGCCTTTTAATTTAGCAAAGATAAGAGAGATGTACAATGATGATATCGAACTAATCATTGTTCAAAATCCAACTTATGAAGGAAAATCAGGAGATTTAAGCGATTTAAGTGAATTTTGCCAAGAGAAAGATGTCTATTTACTTGTTGACGAAGCACATGGTGCACACTTTATATACGATGATATACTTCCAAGATCTGCTATTGATACATGTGCTGACATTATAGTGCAAAGTGTACATAAAACTTTGCCAGCGTTAACTGGAGCATCATTATTGCATATAAATAATGAATTGCTAATTGAAAAGTTAGAAAAGCATCGAAAATTAATACATTCTACAAGTCCTTCTTATCTAACATTGGCTTCGATTGACAGTCTAATAGATTATTATTCAACGAATAAAAATACACTTTACAAAGGATTTCATCTTTTAGTAGCTAATCTTAAAAAACAAATAAAAGAAATGAAGAAAATAGAGTTATTAGACACTATTTATAGTATAGACTTCACAAAGTTGACACTAATTTTTCATGTTAATATGGAAAAAGTGTCTAATATACTTTTGAAATATGGTATAATTATAGAAAAAAGAAGTATAAATACTATTTTGCTGCTATTAACGCCAATGAACTATGATGATTTTAGTATAATAGTCAGGGCATTGGTCGAAGTAGAAGAATTGGAGTTGGAAGAAAATGATTTACATTTTCCACAAACTTCTTTTGACAGGAAGAGATCAGAGATAAGTGTCTATGACTCTTACCATGCAGATTCAGAGTGGATAAACTTAGAGGAGGCTTGTGGACGGATTAGTTCTAATTACGTATACATGTTTCCTCCAGGGGTACCTATTGTTTTTCCAGGTGACATTATTTGCGAAGATATTGTTAATATGATAGAGCAAGTGAAAGACAATAATGACCTTGTTGGCATTAAACCAAATGGTAAACTAACTTATTTAGAAGTAATAAAATAAACTCTAGGGAGTGTCAGATTATGAAAATGGTAATTGCTATTGTACAAGACAAAGATAGTGTAAAGCTATTGGAAGAACTTATGACTAAAGGATACAGAGCAACAAAGCTTTCAAGTAGCGGTGGTTTCTTAAGATCAGGCAATACAACTCTACTTATTGGTGTTGATGAAGAGAAAGTATCTGATGTTATAGAAATAATAAAGGAAACTTGCCATTCAAGAGAGCAATTAGTTACTCCTATGTCTCCTGTAGGAACTACTGGGACAGAGTCTTTCTTGCCTTTCCCTGTTGAAGTTGTCGTAGGTGGAGCTACAGTTTTCGTAATAGATGTAGAAGAGTTCCATAAGGCATAAAAATGCTTTGGTCAAAAATAGAAAGTCATGACAAAGCAAAAAATAAATTGCTACAACAATTGAGGGCAGGCCGTATTGGTCATGCCTATCTTTTTGTGGGCAAAAAAGGCATTGGCAAAAAGTTAGTAGCCAAAGCTTTTTCTGCTGATATCTTAGATGATGAACGTTATGAACTTGTTTTAGAGAATAAACATCCAGATTTGATGATTTGGGAAACAGACAAAAAAAGTTTTGGAGTAGCATTAGTCAGAGAGTTGCAACGTGGCATTCATTTTGCACCTACTCAAGCAAAGAGGAAAGTCATAGTAATAAATGAAGGAGAAAAGCTTACTATCCAAGCACAGAATGCATTGTTGAAAATTCTAGAAGAGCCTCCAGAAAGCACATCGTTTATTATTTTAACTGATACATTGGCAAAGATATTAACAACAATAGTGTCAAGATGTCAAATAATTAGGTTTTCACCTCTTGATGAGATAAGTGTCAAGAAGCTCATTGATACGGCATCTCTAGGTATTTCCGAGGAAGTACTACTCCTTAAACTCGGAAGAGGTAGCGTTAATAATACAACTAAAATTTTAGCTGAAGTAGACTTAGTAGCCATAGTAGAAATGTTAAAAGATGTACTCGAATCTTTACATAAAAAGAACAAAGTAAAGCTTATGCAATTATCTAATGAGATAGCTAGTAATTTTGATGTAAATATGTTCTTAAGTAGCATGGAAGTAGTAAATGAGCTTGCAATGAGGGGTAATAAAGACCTAGAGAGTATTATAGGTAAGACTAGTAACTTTTTTAAAGGCATGGACTATGAAACTATTATCCGTGCATGTAAAGTGATTATAAATGGAAAAAAAGATTTAGAAAAATATATAAGTAAGCAGATAACAATAGAGACGATTTTTATCGAACTAATGGAGGTATACAATGATTAAAGTTACAGGCATAAGATTTAGACCTGCTAGTAAAATATATTACTTTGATCCTGATGGTTTTATACTAGAAGAAGGACAAGGTGTAGTGGTAGAAACTGCCAGAGGTCTAGAGTTGGGTTTTGTCGTTATAGCTGAGAAAATGGTCAAAAAGGGTGATATTGTAAGTCCTTTGCGTAAAGTTATACGAGTTGCTACAAATGAAGATTTAGAGAAACTTGAAAGAAATAGAGTAAAAGAGAAGGAAGCATTCTCTATTTGTGAAAGCAAGATAGAAAATCATCAATTAGAAATGAAGCTTGTCGATGTTCAATATGCTTTTGATGAAAGTAAAATTGTTTTCTTTTTCACTGCAGATGGACGTATTGATTTTAGAGATTTAGTTAAAGATTTAGCTGCAGTATTTAGAACGAGAATAGAACTACGTCAAATTGGTGTAAGGGATGAGGCCAAAATGTACGGGGGAATTGGTCCATGTGGGAGAGAGCTTTGCTGTTCAACTCATTTATGCGAATTTGTACCTGTTTCAATAAAAATGGCAAAAACACAAAACCTGACTTTGAATCCTTCAAAAATTTCAGGCATATGTGGTAGATTGATGTGTTGCTTGAGATATGAAAATGAATATTACGAAGAGATAGAGGAAGTTATGCCGAATTTAGGAGAATCTGTGTTAACTCCAGACGGACATGGTAGTGTTGTAGCTACTAACGCTATTAAGAAGTCAGCGTTAGTTGAATTAAGTGATGAAAAAGTAAGAAAAGAATATAAAGTGGATGATGTCAAAAGATTTAAGAAGTAATACTAGCTTAGATAGGATAATGGGAACAGGTATTGCTATTTATCAAGACACACAAGCGTTTAAATTCAGTATTGATTCTGTTTTAGTTGCTAGCTTTGCCAAAGTTAAGAGAAATCAAAGAGTTCTTGATTTAGGGACTGGTAACGGAGTAATTCCCTTAATTTTAGCTAATGAAGAGTTAAACACTAGAATATTCGGTATTGAAATAAATGAAAGTCTAGTAGAGCTAGCTAAAAAGAGTGTGGAGTTTAATAGTTTGCAAGACTATATAAAAATTTCCAACATAGATGTTAGAGAAG
>PWPR01000088.1 GCA_003557085.1 Clostridia bacterium
AAATGTTGAAAAGACTATTATAGAAGGTAAAGTAGTATACAATAAATAAACTTTTAAAAGGGGGCTTGTCCTCCTTTTTTTGCTCCCACTATAATTTAATAGTTTAACACAATAAAGTTAGCGAAATATGCAGGATTTCGCTAGCTTTTGTCGAAATTAGTAGACAAATAAAGTAGTTTGTAAGGTGAAATAGATGAGACCTATAAATATAAGACAGATTGATATTGATCATATCCTGATTGAGTATGAGCAAATCATAAATGAAGACATAAATTTGCATGTTAGCAGAATAGCTGAGAAACTTAGAGAAGATAATATTAGAGGTTTAATAAGTGTTATACCAACCTATTGCTCAGTTTTGATTGAGTATAATCCATTAATAATTACATATGAAGAAATGAAAAGATACATAAAAGATGCTGTTGCAAAATTAGCAGATAACACGAACACATTAAGAGTGAGAACTATCATTGTGCCAGTATTATATGGAGGAAACCAAGGTCCTGATTTAGCAGAAGTTGCTAGAATTAATGGATTAAGCGAAAAAGAGGTAATAAGCATTCACACAGGGAATACTTATAGGGTATATATGATTGGTTTTAATCCAGGATATCCATATTTAGGCGGCCTTGATAGCAGGATAAGCACACCTAGACTGGATGAACCAAGGATAAAAGTAAAAGCTGGCTCTGTGGCAATAGGTGGAGAGCAAACAGGAATATACTCTACTGATAGTCCTGGGGGTTGGAGATTAATAGGGCATACACCTATAGTATTGTTTGATTCAAAAAGTGAAGACCCAGTACTGCTTAAAGCTGGTGATAATGTAAAATTTAAAAGTGTTGATGAGAAGACGTACTTGAAGATTAAGAAGTTGATTGAGAATAATCAGTATAATATTGAAGTTGTGCAGGAGAGTTAAAATGGGGACCATAAACTTGGTTAAGGCAGGGATGTTGACAACAGTACAAGATCTAGGACGCAGTGATTTGCAGCACTTGGGAGTTCCTGCTAGTGGTCCAATGGATATTTTAGCAGCAAAAGTAGCGAATATCTTAGTAGGAAATGAAGATGATGCAGCAGTCTTAGAATGCACCTATAGTGGCCCAGTAATTGAATTTAGTCATAATACTACCATAGCTATTGCTGGGGCAAAAACAATAGCAAAGCTTAATGGTTATGACATTGACAACTATTTGTCAATTGCAGTACAATCAGGAGACATTATAGATTTGAGTACTATTAAATCTGGGATGAGAGTTTACTTGGCAGTAGCAGGCGGTATAAAGACAGATTTAGTTTTAGGAAGTAGAGCCACATATTTGCCTATGCAATTTGGTAAAGATGATAAGAAGCTAAAAGATGGCGACTCTTTACCTATAGAAGAAAGGTCCTTTAATAAACTCATAGCTGTTAAAGATAATGATTTGAAGTTTATAAAAAAAGAACTTTACGAAATTAGGATTGTCAAAGGCCCTCAGGCAGAGTATTTTGAAGAAAGTATTAAGCAGATGATAAGTAGTTCAATTTACAAGATGAGCCCTAATAGCAACCGCATGGGAGTAAGATTTGAAGGTAAAAAGCTTATAACTACTCAAAGTGATATGATTTCTGATGGAATACCATTAGGAAGTGTCCAAATTACAAGAGGAGGGCAGCCAATAATAATGATGGCTGATCGGCAACCTACAGGTGGTTACCCAAAAATTGCAAAAGTTATAAAGAATGATATACCAATTGTTGCACAACTAAGACCAGGTGACTCAATAAAGTTTAAGTGGATTAGTTTAGAAGATTCAAATAATCTTTACATGTCCTTGAGTGATAAGATGGATGATTTGAAAAAGAGGATTTGCAAAGAAGTTATCCCTCATCGTACTTATCGTGTATTTATTCAAGACAAACTATTCCAGACATCAATTTATGAGAAGTAAGTAGGGAATTAGATGGAGGATAAGAAAAAGTATTTAACATATATTGAATTTCATTTGAAGAAGATTAATATTTTGTATGCACAGCTCATAAAAGAGATGATGACAAAATTAAGTGATCTAGAGTCATTTGACTTAAGTAAATCTATCAGATTTATTATTGACCAACATGTTCATTTAGAACAGATTGCAGCACATATAGTGGCGATAGAATATAATTGTGAAAAGATCAGTATTAAATATTTGAATAAATATATGCTTAAAGACTATTTCAGCGAAGGAGAGTTAAGGAATATAGATGTTTTAGCAGAAGATATTAGCGAGAAGATAAAAATTATGTATGGCTTAAAGGATAAAGCAAAATCATACTTATCAAGAAACAAAATAAAAGCCTCTTGGAGGACCTATATTGTAAAAGAGAACGAAAAAATGCTAAAAAGCTATTTTAGAAGACCATTTATACATAAAATAATTGATAGGGTACAACTGTAGTTTTACAGTTTACATAAAAAAAAAGGAGCTGGTATCATGAAAATGCATGTCACAGGAAAAAATGTTGAAGTTACAGATGCTTTGCGTCAAACTCTCGACAAGAAACTCAGTAAATTAGACAAGTATTTCCAACAAGGAGGTCCAGTAGAAGCAAATGTGTCCCTTGAAATTCTAAAAGGAACCCATATTGTAGAAGTTACACTTTTTGTTGGAGGAATGATACTGCGTGGCGAAGAAAGCACCCATGATATGTATGCAAGTATAGATTCTGTAGTCGACAAATTAGAGCGACAAATAAGAAAGTATAAAACCCGTGTTAATCGCAAAATGAGAGAACAAGGGAATACATTACCTTTCTTTAGTGAGCCTGAAGATGAAGAAGAAGAGAATGACTACCCAAGAATAGTACGTACTAAGCGTTTCAATGTAAAGCCAATGAGTAGTGAAGAAGCAGTGTTGCAAATGGAATTGGTTGGACATAACTTCTTCGTTTTTCGTAGTTCTATAACAGACGAAGTAAATGTTGTATATAAAAGGAAAGATGGCAATTACGGCTTAATCGAGCCACAGTACTAAAATCTAAATTCTAACAAGAAAAACTAGGCTTTTCGGAGCCTAGTTTTTATTTTAAGGTGTTAGTTGAGAATAAGGAACTTCTATTATATTATGAACTTCTTCATAAGCAGGGTAAGCATATATCAAGTAGCCATCACTGCAAATCCTTATTATAATAGCTCCTACAAATTTTCTTTTATAACTTTCCGATGTTGAAGAAAGTGGCCATAATCTTTGAGTTTGAAAGTGAATAGAGTTTATAGCTTGTTGCATAGTCTGACTTGTTCCTGCTTGTATTACTATTGCAGCACTATCACTTGATTGAGCTTGACTAGTAGAAATAATATTTTCGCATTTACTAAATGGGTTGACAACTCTTTCTAGCGAGTCTTGCATAGCATCTCTTAAAAGAACTCTTATCCCCCCTGTTACAGTATCTCCATCTGCAGTTTCTTGAGGAGTTCTATCGAAGATATTATATTCCACAATAATATTTTGTAAAACCCTCTGATTAACCTCTAAAATTCTAAGTGCAGCATTTTTTCTCATATTAAGAAACTGAGGCACAACTAATGTGGCAATTATTGCAAATATTGCCAGAACGGTTAGTAGCTCAAACAAGGTAAAACCACTATTATGTGACCTTGATATTTTTCTTATTAAGTTGTCTTTCATTTCAATCAAGCCTTTCAAGCAATTGCTTATTACTTAGTATTGTAATTTTAGCACATACTCAAAATAATTTATTAGCCTTTCAGCAAATTTAAACTAAAATTTAAAGAATTATATATTTTTGAAAATTCATCAGTAGAAATTTATAAATTAGGATATTTACAAGGTTAGTGAAATTACTGAGGCTATCTGATATTATTAAGATTAGGCTTAATATCAAGGTTTTTCTATATAATTGACCTGTAGAGATATGATACAATTAAGACAAGAATTT
>PWPR01000061.1 GCA_003557085.1 Clostridia bacterium
ATTGCATATTTAACACTTTGTGTTGCCCATAAAGATACTTTAAGTCTGTCTAAATACTCTTCTTTACTGGTTCACTTCTTAATCTATAGAATTTATAACACTTATAGCATTTGCAATCCTTGCCATTGCTGCTTGTCTTTTAACAGCTTGATTTGGCATGAAGCTTTTATAAGATGTATACATGCTCTTACAGTTCTTCATGCCTCTAAGGAAAAAGGCATCATTTATACTAATTCTATACTCCCACTCTGCTTTCCTTCATAGTCATAGTAAATTTTAACCATCCACTATATTTGACTAATAGAGCTAATAAGAAAACTTACTATTTATGTAGGCATGAATGATTACTATATAATGCAAAGATACTTCATTAGTTTTAATTAGCCATTAGTAAAACAAATGATTCTAGCAATCTCTCTGTGAATATCTATACCAAGATCACTAGTAATAAAAATCATACTTTAAAACGTAGAATAATTAAGCTTATTTTGTCCAACAAAAACTTATGAAATCATTGAAACTGGATGGGGCTGCATATGTTTGAATAAGAGAAAAAATAGCATTATATAAACAGGTGCTCCTTACTGGGCTAGCTTGCACAGATCTCTTGCAAAGTATACTTATTAAGAAATAATAAGTTTTATTTCAAGGGAATGTATTAGTAATATGTGCAAAGCATGTATTTTATGAATTGAAAATTACTGAAAGATCTTCTTAATATTTTACAGTTCTTAATTGACTCCTAAATTGCTTATTGATATAATCAAAAAACAATGTCTTTAATTGTCCTTTAATGAACTAAATTGAAAGTAGTTACAAAATGAATATTAGGAAAGGATGTTGCAAAATGAACAAGTTTTTGCAGAGTGCTATGTCAATTAAGGAGAAAGTAGTTGGTTATAGAAGACAGTTGCATCAAATACCCGAGCTAAGCATGGAGCTACACGAGACAAGTGCCTATGTTAAGAAAACCTTAGAGAAGCTAGGATATAAACCAGAAGTTTTGGCTAAAACAGGCTTAGTAGCAACTTTAGAAGGGAAAAAGCCAGGGAAAGTTATACTTATTAGAGCTGATATGGATGCTTTACCTATCAAAGAGGAAGTTGATTTACCATTTAAATCGCAAAATGATAATATGCATGCCTGTGGCCATGATATGCATACCGCAATGTTATTAGGGGCTGCAGAAGTCTTAAAAGAATTTGAGCATGAGCTAGAGGGTACAGTTAAGTTTATGTTCCAGCCAGCTGAGGAAACATTGATTGGGGCAAAGGCTATGATAGAGGATGGCATATTAGAGGATCCTAAAGTTGATGCAGCAATGATGATTCACGTGTTCTCTAACATGCCATTACCCTCAGGATTAATTATTTTACCTGGAGCGGGGGCTAGTTCTGCAGCATCAGACTGGTTTGAAGTAACTATTCAAGGAAAGGGTGGGCATGGTGCGATGCCAGACACAACAGTTGATCCTCTTAATGTAATAGCTCATTTGCATCTAGCTCTTCAAACTATAAACAGTAGAGAAGCCCCGCCAAGTCAAGGATTAGTTGTTACTGTAGGAAAAATGGGTGGTGGAAATGTTAACAATGTTATACCAGATACTGCTAGTTTAGCAGGGACAGTTAGAACCTTTGATGCTGACTTAAGAGATTTTGTTGAAAAAAGAATCAAGGAGATAGCTGATTCTACTGCAAAGACATTTAGAGCAGAAGCTAAAGTTGAGTATAGGAGAGGAGTTCCTTCTGTTGTCAATAGTCAAGATATGATTAGTCTAGCAAGAAGTACGTTTACTAATCTTTTAGACAATAAAGCTGTTCTCGAATTTGAAGATTTGATGCCAGGTGGGAAAATGATGGGTTCAGAGGACTTTGCTTTTGTGTCTCAAGAGGTACCAAGCTTAATGATAGGACTTTCTGCAGGCAACTCAAATGAGGATTATAAGTATCCACAACATCATCCACAAGTTAAGTTTGACGAAAAAGCTTTGCCTGTTGGAGTAGCTGCATATGCAAGTCTAGCATATGACTATTTAATGAAAAAGTAGAAAGGAAAAAATTATGGGTATACAAGAGAGCACCTTTTTATATATTGCGGTAATAGCTGGTTTAGCTTATATTGCCTTTATAGCTATAACTTTTTTGAGAAAATCATGGAAAAGAGCTGCTGAGATTGGCATTTCAAAGACACAGCTTATGAATGTTGTCAAATCATCAGTAAGCTTTAGTATTGTGCCATCTATAGCAATAGTAATTGGATTTGTGGGTATAGCTGCTATGTTAGGAGTGCCTTGGCCTTGGTTTAGATTGTCAGTTGTAGGGTCTGTGGGTTATGAAATAATGGCTGCGGATATGGCTTTAACTTCATCAGGCGCTTCAATTGGTAGTATGTCAAATAGTGACTTTGTTTTAGTTATGTATGTTATGAGTGTCTGTATGTTAGGAGGACTTATTACTGCTACATTGTTTGCTAAAAGAATACAGAAAGGCACTATCAGTTTAAAGGATAAAGATCCAAAATGGGGAGCATTAGGAAATTCTACTTTTATGCTAACTATTGTAGCGGTATTTCTAGTGCCAATGATTTTAGGTGGTGGGGTTACTTTGCTAACCTTTTTAACTAGCTTAGTTACAGCTGTAATACTGGGAATATTAGTTAGAAAATTCAAAATTCTCTGGCTGACTAACTTTATATTAGCAATAAGTTTGCTAGTTGCTATGACATCATCAGTGATCTGGACTAACATATTAGGGTAGGTGATAAATAATGAAAACAACAGAACAATATATGGATTCAACACATAGATTAGGAAGAATTTTTACGATAGGAACTATAATTTTAATGGTAGGATTACCTACATTAGCAGCAATTATTTTTGATGCATTTCCTGGATTCGTTGATATCTTTGCAGCATCAGTTGGTCTCATGGCAATCTTTTTACCAATAACTATAGCAGAAGTATTTTCATATGGACCAGTATTAGGAAGTTCTATCTACATTACATTTATTACTGGCAATGTGCTCAATCTTAAATTGCCAGTAGCAACAAATGCAATCAGCTTACTTGATTTACAACAAGGGACAGAAGAAAGTGACGTTGTTTCGTCTATAGCAGTTGCAGCTTCTTCTCTAGTTACTATTTCAATAATTGCACTAGGTGCTTTTTTAATGGTGCCATTACAACCACTGCTTACAACGCCAGAAGTGCAAGTTGCGAGCAATTATATTTTACCTGCTTTATTTGGAGCATTAGCTTTGGGTATACTAAATAATAATTTAGGTGGAGGTTATATTGCTAAAGGTAGAATGAAAGGTGCAGTTTTACCTGTTATTATAGTTGCTATTATATTCTTTGTAGCACCTATGCTTGTTCAGCAACTACAAGGAGTTTTAATACTGTTTCTCTTGCCTATAACATTTTTCACCACAAAGTATATGTATAATAAAGGCATAATAGAGGTAGAGAATAATAAAGAGTGATATAAGAGGGACTAAGTCAGGTTGGCTTAGTCCTTTTTGACATGTGACAGATATGGCTCTAAACTAACTGGAAAACGACCAGTCATAAAATTAAGACACAGGAAACCACGTCGGTTTGCCTCGTGGTAGCTTACAGTTATTCTTCGCCAAGTGTAGTGAACCACAAAGTGACAAAAGTTATATAGTTGAAGAGCTCAAAAACTATTGATACTAGGGCACCTCAGGGAGGTGCTGTCTTTAAACCTATGTCTAGCTAAACTAGATAAAGAGCTTGAAAATCGAGGGCTTCGATGTATTAGATATACTAATGATGTAGATATTTACATGAAAAGTATTGAATCAAAAAATCAACTTTCTTAATCTATTAAGGTATACTTTTCAGCAAACTTAAGTTCTGCATATCTTTTTGGACGTCCTCTAGTATTAGCTTGTTTCTCATAATAGAACCTGATATCTCCATTATTCTCAGAGATAGTATTTAGTATTCGATTTGCACTTCTTGGAGTTATTTCAAGATGCTGAGCAAGCTCGTCTGAACTTACTACAGTAGATTTCTTTAACTTTGTCAAAGCTATCATTTTCTGTAAATTTAGATGATTTACCTGATACTTACTTGCTAGCTCTTGGAGTTCTTTATCAGGAATATTTTTGATTTTGATTTTTTTGGTCTTGTTAAGAGGGCCTAGTATTTCGTTTTTCTCATTAATAAAATAAATATCTTCAGGATTGCTTTTTGCCATATAAATAGCTTTTTCTGCCTGGAGCCTTGCTTGATACAAATTAGTACCGACTCCTATTCCTATTCTTACCTTTGCTGGCAAACTATCTTTAATAGCTTCAATAATTTCTAAGGACTCAAAATTCTTAGAAAGCCTTTTTATATCTTCATAGTTTGTCATAACTTCTAGTTGGCCTTCACTGTCTTTAATATTGAAGCTATAACCATTTAACTGCCTTTCTTTAGTCAAAGCTTGCTTAACAATTCTAATACTATCTTTTCGCTGCTTCTGATTTGAAGAGAAGTCTGGAGTTATCATTATTACACTCGGCAGTTGGTTTTGAGTTTCTTTTTCTAAGAAAAGCCTCAAAATTTGTGCAAAAAAACTCACCATATAACTTTTGGGGGGGCTTAAATATATACAAGGATACCCTAGCTTAGTTAAGTCTTCTTCAAAAGTTCCAAGTCTTGTTAAAGATAAGTCAATCTTACCTGACCTGTGAAGCTCTACATGTTTCTCAAATGTTTTCTTAGTAAAAGTATTTAAATCATCTATCTCTAAAGAGTTAAATACTGGCCATTGCTCCTTAGGTAAGAGGCTTTTCAAATCTAAATAGTTATTATATGGTAGGGCTATGTCTATAAAAACTCTAGAAAAATCAAAGTTTCTATCTTTTAATAATAGTTTAAAGAATACTTTTTCTATGTCTACATACAACTCATTAATAAAATATACAGGCAGTTCTAGCCGTTTAATAACTTGTGTAAGCGCAAAATAGAATACCAATCCACTTAATACAAAACAATCCACCTCACTAGAGTATTCTCTATACAACTTTGCTATATCAGAGTTATCTAGAGCAATAAGTTTAATCAATTCTATATCAGGAGGAATTTCAATATTAGATTCACTAAAAGCCTTATCGAAAGATTTGCTCATTATTAAACCAATTTTTATTTTCATAATACACCTTCTAAATGTTAAATTCTCTCTTTAGTATATCAGAGAGTATCTAAGAGGTGAAAGAAATAAAAGAATAGAACTGCCTATTCATTAAAAAATGATTGTAGTATATGGCTGATATAGAATCTTTGCAAGACAAATGAAAGCAAAAGTGAAAGCAAGAATTAAATGGAGAGAGTTCTAGTTGTAAGCGCGAAGTTATATTAAATAAAAAATATTTAACTAGTAAAAAGATTGATAAAAAAGATAAAAACATCATCACTAGATCCAGAAATTCTAAAACTAGGAAAAACAGTGTTATAACTAGAAGAGATTTTTTAACTACCCCAAGCAATTGCTTTTGCTAGAGGTGGTGGACTGGTGGATGCTGGCACAATTCTCCTGGTTATGAGCATCACTTTTATAGGTAATTTTGTACTAAGGTTTGGTTTCTTGCATGGCTCTTGGGTTCTTTTGTGGAGCGCACTTGTTGCAATTATATAGATTCAGCAATTAATAGCGCAGTTCTAAATGAGAGGTTTATCAAAATTGACTAAAAGCAATTGAAGAATAAGAGATTTCTTAGAAATTCTTAAAAAGATTCTATATATTTTAAATTAATATGTATTATTCCTTAAATATATCAATTTAACTATTGATTATTATAAGTATGTGGTATATAATAATCAATAATTAAAACTGGAGGGTTGAAGATGATAAGTATTTTAGAGAAAATGGCGTGTAACTATCTGAGGGTCAAACCTAAAGAGCTTGTGGGATCGATAAATATTGAAATTTATAAAGATGTGTTTAATTTAGTGCTTGATGAAAATGACGCTAAAGTTAGTAGTGGAGGCGATGAAAATGCATTCATTACCTTAACGATGAATAATGAAACATGGGATAATTTAGTAAGCGGAAAGTGGAATGGTATGACTGCTGCGGGAAGAGAACATATGCGACAGAGTACTCCGCTGGACTTTAAGTTTGGAAAGAACACCCAGCTCTCACCAGCACTAATGCAAGATTTGTATCACTTAGCTATGCATTTCTTTAATACCACTTATCCTACACATGCCTATTTTGGTTTAGAGCATACTAGGGTGATACACGGTGGCAATGCAGTAGCTTTAGCATATGGACCAGGGGTTAGAAGTGCATATTATGCAGTCAAAGGCGATGAGCAAATTAATGCTGATGAAAAAGATCCATGGTCACAGTGTTTTATGGTAATTGGTGGCTCAGGAACAGCTACAATTGATGGTGTGGCAATGAAAATTGAAAAAGGAATGGCCATTCATGTACAGCCAAATGTAACACACACTTTTGTAGCTGATGAAGGTGAAATTTTAGAAGGTATATGGCTAGCTTACGGTAAGAATGCTTAGTGATAAAAGAACTTAGTTTTGATGATTTAAAGTTTGAAAATTTTCAATATTTTTCAAGGTTGCAAATTACAACAAAAAAATACACTTATGAAAATGAAAGCTTAGAAGTTGAAGAAGTAAACTTCATTAATAATTGGGACGAAAATGATTTGTCTACTATATTAAAAGAGCTTATTCAAGAGAAAGAACAAGGTAGTTATGTTGTTGGGAAAGTTGAGAATAGTAAAATCATAGCTTTTGGATGTCTTAAGTTCGAGAGATTTGGAACTAAGCAGCAATATGTTCAACTACTTGCTTTACATGTTTCAAATGGTTCTAGAGGTAAAGGAGTTGGGCAACAGTTATTTAAAATGTGTGTGGATAAAGCTGCCAAGAGTAATGTCAGTAAAATTTTCATTAGTGCTCATCCTGCTTTTGAAACACAAATGTTTTACAAAAAAGTCGGATGTGTGTTAGCTCAAGAAAGAAACCAAGCTCTTAATGAGCTTGAACCATTTGATATCCAGCTTGAATACAATATAAAAAGAGCCTGAAAAAGGCTCTTTTTAACATCCACCAGCAATAGGTGGGAATATTTGTATCGTGTCTCCATCTTTTATTATGTAATCTTCATGAACTAGTTCTTTATTTACAGTTGCAATCCAATATGCTTTAGGAGGCATGTTTTGCTCTTCTAAGAACTCTGCTAAAGTCATACCCTCTTCAAATTCATGCCAATCTTTCTTCATAAGTTCAGCAAAGCGTTCACTTAAACCACCAAAAACTTTGAACTTAACTTTCATAACTATCACTCCTTGGTCCAAACTAACTTCATTATACCTAATTTGCTAACAAGTGTCACTCCATGCAGGAAAGTTATCATAAATGTTGAATATTCTTTAAGAGGAGGGATTATATAATGAAAAAATGGGAAGAATTAAGTGAATTTGTTAAAAAAGTAATGAAAGAAGAGAATATAGCTGGGGTAGCTATAGCGATTAGTAAGGATAATGAGGTTATTTATGAAGAGGGCTTTGGTTATAGAGACCTCAATGCCAAACTGCCTGTAACTCCTGATACTGTTATGGGAATAGCTTCTATTTCAAAATCGTTTACTGCACTGGAAATTATGAGATTAGCTGATGAGGGATTTTTGTCAACTTCAGACTTAGTAACAAGGCATTTGCCAGGTTTAGAGATTTCTGGAATTGATATGGAGAAGTTGCAAATAAAGCATTTATTATCACATACATCAGGCTTGCCTCCAGTGGCTAGAAAGCAAGACCATACTCATTTTAATGCACATATTGAATACTTAAGAGAGTACGAAATCGATTTGTTAGGTGAGCCTGGCGAGTATTTTAGTTATGCTAATGATGTGTTTTTACTTTTAGGAGCTATAATTGAGAAATATCGAAATTGTGTATATGCAAGGCATATGACCAATGTATTAAGTGAGTTTAAAATGTTTAATAGTACTCTTTATGTGGATGAGGTAACTAAACTTAATGAAGTCACAAAAAACTACATATATAATGATGAGAAAAAGGAATATGAAGAAGCAGATTGGCCAAAGCTTGGAGTCTATGAAGCTGGTGGTGGTGTTAGGTCTTCAGTTAGGGATTTATTAAAATATGGGCATGTCTATGTTAATAGAGGTAAACTATTTGATAAGACAGTTTTATCATCAGAATTAATTGAAGAGATGTATACACCAGTATATGAGACAAACCCAGGAGAACATTACTGTTATGCCCTCAAAGCAACTCCCAATTACCATGATGTGACTTTAGTAGAGCATGGAGGTGGGCAGCCAGGTGTTTCTTCAAATTTTGGTTTTGTGCCAGAAGAGAATTTAGTAGTAGCTGTTTTAACAAATACTAGTGGCAAACCAGCCAATGCTCTTTGGAGAGCAGCTGTAAATTCTGCATTGGGTCTTCCAATAATAGAAGAAGAGAAAGAAACTTCTTATGAGATGACAAAAGAAGACATTAATAATATTGTAGGATTTTATGAAACTGACGAAGGTGGAGACTTATTAATTTATCAAGATATAGATATAATTAGAGGAGTAAGTGCTAACAAGCATTATACCTATACTCCTCTTAGTAAAGACACTTTATTAATAAATGAGATGAAATATAGAAACAAAATACGGTTCTTATTTGATAAAGGGGATAGAGCTTGGGCAGTATTTGTTGGTTCTAGGATATTTCCAAGAAAGATTTAGCTCTTAAGTCTATTTACTATATCTATGATTATACGGGCAGTTAAACCCCATATTACTTTATTATCATATTTATAAAAAGGAACATCATAACCTCTCCCACGCCAATTATAATCTTTTCCATTTGGAATGAGATCGTAAGGAAAGTTTGGGGGAGGTTTTATTTCTGTCGCAACGCTATATACTTCAGGTTCAGACAACAAAAAATACTCAATAGGTACTGTGAAAATCTTATGAACCTCATCTTTATTAGGGGAGATATCACCAATTGCTTGGTCTATAGTGCCAACACCTGCATAAACTATTCTTGCATTTGAGAGATTTGCTATATTAAGATCACTAACCCATTTTAGATTAGCAAGCTCAACGTTTAGCTCTTCACAAGTCTCACGCATAGCAGCATCTCTCCAAGATTCATTTTCTTCGATCCTTCCCCCTGGAAAAGATATTTCGCCAGGCTGAGAGCTTAGTTTATTAGATCTTACTTCTAGCAATAGATGAGCATCATGATCTATTTCTATAATAGGAGCAAATACTGCATATCTTCTAAAAGACTCTTTGTAAGATCTTTGGTTAGCTTCTAGTTTATTTAAAATATCAAAAACTTTCATTTATGCCACTCTCCATGGTATACTTTTATTTAAGACTGTCTATATTATAACAGTCAATTAAAATATTGAAAACATAGGGAGTGTTTCTGATGTTGTCTGAAAAGTTAACAAAAGCTATTAACAAGCAAATGAATTATGAGTTATTTTCGGGTCATGTTTATGTAGCAATGGCCTCATGGTGTGCTGAAAATGATTTGCCTGGTTTTGCCCATTTCTTTTTAGTTCAAGAACAAGAAGAGAGATTTCATGCAATGAAGTTTTTTAATTTTCTCCTAGAGATGGAAGAAAGACCAATTCTCAAAGGAATGCCAGACCCAGACAATGAGTATGTTAGTTTAGTAGACGTATTTGAGAAGGCCCTTGAACACGAAAAAGGCGTTACTGCTAGAATATATAGTTTAATGGATATAGCTACAGATGAAAAAGAGTATAGAACAATGAGTATGCTAAACTGGTTTATTGATGAGCAGCGTGAAGAAGAGGATACTTTTTCTGGAATGTTGGCAACTGTAAGAAGAGTTGAGGGTCATGGTAATCAAATTTATCACTTGGATAAAGAATTAGCGACAAGAACTTTTACTCCTCCAGCAGAATAGAATTATTAAAAGCAGCCTTTATGGCTGTTTTTTAATGTAAATATACATCAATTATGCATAAAAACATTGTTTTTTTTAAAAAATCTAAGAAATTTCATTATTTTTTTAAAATTTACTTGCATATAATCAAGTCATCGTGTATATTTATACAAGAATTAATTGTCGAAAGGGGTGTTTCAAATAGACGGACGGACATGGGCTCATCGAGCCGGATTATATAGTTGCCTTACGACAAACTTTGCTGACAATAATAATAAGATATATGATGGAGGATTTTTTAAGATGAAAAAGTATTTAGGTATAGTAGTGGTATTATTACTAGCTACAGCAGTAATTTTCTCAGGATGTACAAATGGAGCTACACCAACTCCAAGTAATGGAGACAATGGTGAAGATGCAGGACCAGTTTTCGGTGGTATGTATACATATGGTTTTTCAGGAGAGCCAGCTACGCTTAACCCGATACTGTCTTCTGATTCTATTACTAGTGGAATAACTAACTTTATTAATGAAAGCTTGATTACACTTGATGAGAATTTAGAGTTTGCTCCTGAGCTAGCTCATGATTGGGAGATCTCAGAAGATGGATTAGTTTTGACTTTTTATTTAAGAGATGATGTTTATTGGCATGATGGAGAAAAGTTTACTGCAGAAGATGTTAAATTTACTTATGAAATGATTTTAGACCCTGGTTATACAGGAGTTCAGTCTAGCCACTTAAAATTTGTTGACGACTTAGTAATTGTTAATGATTATGAAATAGAAATTCACTTAAGCCAAATTGATGTTCCTATATTAAATAGAATTGCTGCAGCAGCTTTAGGAATAATTCCGCAACACATTTTTGGTGAAGTCGAGGCAAGTGCATTACGTGAACATCCAAACAGTTGGGATCCAATTGGTACAGGTCCATATAAATTTGCAGAATATCAATCAGGACGTCACGTTGTTTTGACAGCTAATCAAGACTACTGGGGCGAAGGACCATATATTGAGACAATTATGATAAGACTGTATCAAGATAGCCAAACACTACTATCAGCATTTGAAAACGGTGATATTGACTTTATTGACAGAATTCCTGTTGAAGATATTGATCGTATTAAGCAGACTATGGGCGATGATGTAACTTTTGTCGAGATTGCAAATAACTCGTACTATTATATTGGGCTTAAGCAAAATCACAAGTTTTTACAAGATCAAAATGTTAGACAAGCATTAATGTACTCTTTAGATCGTCAGTCAATTATTGATGTAGTATTCCAGGGTTATGGAACAGTGATAAACTCTCACAGTGTACCTTTCTCCTGGGCACATAATGAAGATGTTACCGAGTATGAGCAAGATTTAGAAAAAGCAGCAGAACTATTTGCTGAAGCAGGCTTTACTAAAGGTGCAGATGGCTACTTATATAATGAAGATGGCGAGAAACTAGAGTTTGTAATTGTCTCAATGACGGGTGAAGAAGACAAAGCAAATGTTATAGCTTTGGTTATAGAGCAGTGGAAAGAAGCTGGAGCGGATGTTAAAGTTGAGTACTATGAGCGTTCAGTTCTCTTTAATCAGTATTTAGATGTTGGTGAGTTTGAGTCATATATGTGGGGATGGAATCTATCAGTTGACCCTGACTCATTTAATCAGTTCCATTCAAGTCAAGCTAAACTAAATGAAGCTGGTGAACCAGATCCAGATGGGACTTTGGTAGGTTTTAACGATGTAGAGTATATTAATCCACATGTAGATGCACTACTTGAAGCTGGCCGTGCTACATATGATATGCAGGAGCGTATTGAAATTTATGGAGAGATTCAGCAGATTCTAAACGAAGAATTACCATATATTTTCTTATACACAACGAATGATGTAAAGGCTATGCACAATAAAGTGAAGAATGTTGTGTGGTCTCCACTTCAGCCAATTGATCATCATGTATGGTACATCGACCCAGCATTTCACTAAGAATAAATAATTAGGCACTTAAGCCACGAGCACTTCACAAGAAGTGCTCGTTGCCTTGTTACACGTAATAGATGAGGAGTTAATTAATCATGAAGAGATATTTAATACGTAGATTTATACAAATGGTGATAGTTCTAATAGGCATCTCCATCATTTCTTTTCTGATAATGCATCTTGCACCTGGTGACCCTGTCGATATTATGGCAGAAAGAAATGCTACACCAGAGCAAAAAGCACATATTAGAGAATTGTATGGGCTTAATGAACCACTGCCAATCCAGTATCTTAATTGGATAGGTCGAGTAGTGAAGGGTGATTTTGGCACCTCATTTGTAACAGGCCGACCTGTACTTGAAATGATTCTTGAACGACTCCCAGCAACATTAATACTAAATTTCTGGGCTATGATAATAATCTATTTAATTGCAGTACCAGTTGGCATGATTTCGGCCCTCAAGCAATATTCCTGGTTTGACCATGTTGTTACAACAGTGGCTTTCTTTGGGAGGGCACTTCCCCAGTTTTGGTTTGCTCTAATGTTGATCTATTTTATTGGTCTACGCTTTGGTGGAGTTCAGATTTCTGGAATGGCAACATGGGGTGTAAATTGGGGTGTTCAACCATTTTTCACTGTACTTCAAGATAGAATTTCATACATCATTTTACCCTTAATTGTACTGGCATTTAGTGGTATGGCTGGTATAGCTAGATATATGAGGGCTAGTATGCTAGATGTTGTTCACCAAGATTATATTAGAACTGCAAGGTCTAAAGGATTACCTGAAAAGAAAGTTGTTACAGGGCATGCATTTAGAAATGCATTGTTACCGATAGTTACCCTAATTGGCTTTGAACTGCCCATTTTATTTAGTGGAGCAGTTATAATTGAGACAATTTTCTCATGGCCAGGGATAGGATTATTGGCTGTTAATGCAATTTCACAACAAGACTATATGATTGTAATGGCTTTTAATCTACTTGGGGCGACAATGACAGTAATAGGAATGTTCTTAGCAGACATTCTATACATGGTAGTAGACCCAAGAATTAAGCTGGAATAGGAGGAAGAATAAATGGCACAACAAACAGCAACCATAAAAGATATCAAGGCAGATGAAACATATCTAAAAATGGTTTGGCGTAGATTTAAAAAACATAAACTAGCTGTAATTAGCTTATTATTCATCCTCACAATTGCATTAATAGCAATTCTAGCACCTATTATAAGTCCTTATGGCTATGACCAGACGAATAGAGATAATATAATGAGTGGACCCAGTAGAGAGCACATTCTAGGTACGGATAGAATTGGTAGAGACATGTTCACAAGGTTAGTATGGGGTGCTAGGATAAGCCTTAGCGTAGGACTAGTTGCAGCATTAGTATCTGTAACAGTCGGTACACTTATAGGCGCTACAGCAGGATATTTTGGCGGTATAATAGATGATATATTAATGAGATTTACAGAAATGGTTATGTCATTTCCGGTTATATTTCTTTTGCTAACTATAGTAACACTTGTAGAGAGATCTGTTTTCAATGTTATGCTTGTTATAGGGCTTACATCATGGACAGGCTTAGCTAGAATGGTGCGTGGACAGTTTTTGTCATTACGTGAATCAGACTATGTAGAAGCAGCAAGAGCATTAGGTGCAAAGAATTCAAGAATTGTAATTAAGCATATGTTGCTTAATTCAATGGCGCCTATTATAGTTAATGCTACTTTACAGGTCGGGACTGCTATTTTAGCAGAATCAAGTTTAAGCTTTTTGGGATTAGGTATTACAAGCCCTCCTTCATGGGGAACTATTCTTAACTCAGGAAGATTTTATATGAGATATGCTCCTTGGATAACCATTTTCCCTGGACTACTAATCTTTGGCACAGTCCTTGCCTTTAACTATATTGGTGATGGTTTACGTGATGCTTTAGATCCATATCTTAAAAGATAGGGGACTGCTTTATGAAAAAAGAACTATTAAATGTTAAGAATTTACAAACTGTTTATCATACTGAAGCGGGCGATATCTATGCTGTTGACAATGTATCGTTTACTGTATACGAAGGGGAAACGCTAGCTATAGTTGGAGAAAGTGGTTCTGGAAAAAGTCAGACTGTTTTTTCACTACTTGGTTTAATTCCTTCTCCTCCTGGAGAAGTTAAACAAGGTAAAGCTCATTTCAAAGGAAAAGACTTGCTTAATATGGGCAAAGAAGAGCTGCAGAAAATAAGAGGAAATGATATATCCATAATTTTTCAAGAACCAATGACTTCTCTAAATCCAGTACATACTGTAGGAAAGCAAATTGCAGAAGTTATTATGTTACATAAGAAGCTTCCTAAAAAAGAAGCATATAAAGAAGCTCAAAAAATGTTAGAGTTAGTCGGCATACCAGATCCAGATAAAAGAGTTAATGAGTATCCACATCAATTATCTGGGGGGATGAGACAAAGGGTTATGATCGCTATAGCTCTAGCATGTGAACCGAAGTTGCTGATAGCTGATGAGCCGACCACAGCATTGGATGTAACTATCCAGGCACAAATCTTGCATGAGATGAACAGATTTAAAGAGGAAATGGACATGAGTATTATATTAATAACTCATGATTTAGGTGTAGTAGCCGAAATGGCAGACCGTGTTGTTGTGATGTATGGTGGGCAAGTAGTTGAGGCTAACTTAATAGAGGATTTGTTTACAAAACCAAAACATCCATATACAATTGGCTTGCTTTATTCTATCCCTAAAATTGAGGAAAAAGTTGAATGGCTGAATGTGATTGAAGGCACAGTTCCAGATCCTCTAATGATGCCAGAAGGATGTAGATTTCATCCAAGATG
>PWPR01000065.1 GCA_003557085.1 Clostridia bacterium
ATAATAATGGTGGAGGCGGAGCTCCACCTGTTAAATACACCAAAATATCCAACTTCTTTCCTAGCTAGCATAACACACGTTATTGATACTCACAAAATATAAACTGCCAACTTGTAATGTTAATATGCCCCTGTTACTTACTCTCTTTTCTTCATTAGTTCAGGCAAACGACTAGCAGATCTTGCTCCTATGTCTCCAGGCTCTATTATCCTTCTGCTAAACTCTAATCGAGGATCTTCTGCTAACGCAAAATAATATTCATACTCACTTGCATTATCAATACTTATTACGTGCATAGTAAACCTATAACTTAACCCTTCTGATTCGTCCCCAAAATCTTTGCTATCATATACGATGCTCCTATCACCCAACTTTGGGTAATACAACGGTATTAGTTCAACTACATTTTTGGTATCATCAACTTTAAAATCCATTGCTATATCTCCTAAAGCAATCAATACATAAACTTCATGTAATGTTCCATATTCTTTAGGATCAAAAATATAAGCATAAGATATGGTAGGTCTTTGCTCTTCAATATATAGATTTGGAACTTCTTCTGCTATTTTCTCTGGAAGAGTATCTTCAGCTGGATGCAATCTTTTCACTTCTTTTTCAGCAATATTCGAAATCCACACAAAACCTATTATAAGAATTAATAAAGCTATAGCTATGTATTTTTTCATAGGTTAAACATCCTCTCACTTGCTCCATTAATTATATATGTACATAAATAAAGCTAATCTCTAAATACTCTATATTTACATAACCTAAAAACAAATTCTACTTGTTAATTCTAACTCCAAAATTTGCATTACAATTGGAATATTCCCTCATCTTTTATCATTCTAACAAATATAGCTACTTAATCACAACTTTCTTTTTAAAGACTTAGTAGACTTCTCCGTATGTAATTTTTTTCAATCTTTATTCTCCCAATTGACCTATAAAATGCTTATATATGAGAAGGTGTTAGAGAAACCAACTACTCCTACTTTAGCTGTCAGAGTTCTTTTCACTTTCTTCCATAGTTTACAACGCCATATTCTAAGAAATAACATGCTCTTCACTATCACTTTTTGTCTACTAACATCATTATACTGCTATTTTTTTGAAGTCTTTAAAAGTACTAAACTCTATTACTTCAGTTTTAGCACCATAAAACATACATAGTTTTTACCATAGATTACATGATGCTTTTAATTACCTCTAGTATAAGCTGGGCTAAAGAAGTATGCACTTTAACCATTAAACTGCCCTATTAAAGCTTACTAAACAACAACTGAACCATCCTCTATACTATTTAAACGTTCTACTGACAGCTGTTTTTATAAGGACAATATTAGAATCACAAACACCAGCAAGCTTTTCGTAGAGACAAACTGATTTATTTTCAGCCATTAGCCTGATATATTTCTTCATTACATAGATGAAACTCCTCATATCATTTTCAGTATATTACTTCTTATAATCGGTATTTTTTAACTCTACTATAGGTCTCTCCTTGATAATAGGTCTTTAAAAGATACGCTTATTCTATTGCCTCAAACTCTACCTGCTTGTAATATCTAGAAGCGTTAAGTGCTAATACTCCTGATATATGGCCATAATCTTTATGGATTGCAACTACATATTCTTCCCCTTCTACTTCAACTAAAAAGGCATGGAAAAACATCTGCTCGAAACTGTAGCCTTTGACTTCATATTTACTATCTATTTTAGTCATTGCTTCTTCCCTGGTTAATGGCTCTTCTAAACGTTCTAATGGTTTACTTTTAACCATATTAAGCCGTATCTTTGCTTGATCTTTTGGGACCATATTCATTAACATAGCTAATTTCTCTAAGCTTGAATAGTTTTGATCATCACTTTCTAATACTTCTTCTCTATAATTTGTTATTTCTGAGATTGTATTATGAACTGACTTTAAAAATTCTATTTCTTGATCAATCAATTCTCCATAACCATTAGACATCTGTGAAAAATCTATTCTTACAAATTCAAAGTATTTCCAACTATCTTTAATTTCATGTGTTTCACATAGTTGTGGATAAAGATTTTGATATAGCATCTCAGCTTGTTCCATTGTGTTTGCAATTTGCGATGCTCTTGAGGACAGCTTCCAAAAATCGTCTCTTTCAAAAGTATCACTTATCCATATTTTTGCTATTGTGTTTCTAATATAGTCTAGTTGAGGGTTAATTGATTTTGCCAACTGCCTAACAGTAACGTTTTCAACGTAAGTTGACAGATCTTCTTCTGTATCAATCAAATCTTTATTGCTAATAATAATTGACTTTTCAGTTTCTTCCCATTTCACATTAAAACCAAGTGCTTCTGAAATGAATCTAAGAGGAATCATGGTTCTTTTGTTAACTACAGTAACAGATTGATTTAATTGATGCGCTTGGTCATTAACAAAAGCTTCATTAGAACCATTTTTCAGTACAATTACTGAGCTGTTCATTGTTATTTCTATTTTCTCTGATTCGCTAATCCAGTCTACAGTAGCACCAAAGTGTTCAAATATTCCTCTAACTGGTACAAATGTTACGTCCTCTATCATAATTGGTGTTGCATCAAAAGCTTTTGTCAAAATATCATCGTTATTTACAACGATATATTCATCATTATCTACTTGCATCTTCATAGTAACTGAATCTGATGCATACGCCACATTAATCATTAACACTAAGATTACTAAAATCACAAGGATTCTTTTCATGATTAATCAACCTTTCTAATTCTTTAATACTTCTAGATTTGTTTATTGAGTAGGAATATTTTAGTAACAAGACCTTCATTTGTCGGATTAATTATTAGGTTTTTTCTGATAGTAGAACAATAAGAGATGGACAATGACTAATATTTTAAGTCATAACATCAAACATCATAAAGTCTTGAGAAATGAACATGTATAAAGATAATAAGTTAAAATAAATAATACAAATGCACTCAGAGTAAAATGTCTAGAAGTTCTTTCTTTTCTTTTTCCCACGACTAACTATGAATGCTTCTCCATTTATCTTCTAAATGACAACTGGCCTTACACAGGGAAGCCATTTGCTGTTAATATAAAAATTGACTCCTTTAATGCTTAATAATAGATTATTAATCTTTAGCTGAAAGGTTTAATAGATAATTCACTCATTATATTTGTAGCTTGTCTGCTTATTATACATTTAAGAACAAGCTGTCTTGCCTGCTTTTAAATTATAATTCTAATCTTCCATAGCACGATTAGAATACAGCATTGATTCATTCAGGTGATTGTCAAAAAATGTTATAGCATGGTTGAGTTCTCCCAAAAGAATGATCTTTTTGCTTTTGTCTCTTGGCTCTAATTTAATCACAGCGAAAGGCAAGTCAAATCCATCTGTATACGGCAAAGACCCTCTATCCGTATATTTGCGCATTAGTAATGCAACAGTAATATTATAAGGAGTGCTGTCAGAATTTCGCTCGTTATGTCTCATAGTCTCAAAAGCAATATTGAAAGATTCAGTATACTCTTCACCACCAACAATTAGTGCATAGAAAGCTTCTAGTTCATACTCTATTTGATCAAAACCAAAAATTCCTTGTTCTAAATTAAGAGTTTCTATCTTCGACCATATTTTTTCAGGTATATCTTCTTTCGATTGAACTATTTCATAATTATAAAGCGAAGTAGTTCCAGAAACTTCATCTTTTCCCCACCAATAGTTAATTTCCATTTCTGTTCCGTTAGACTCAATCTTATAAATATAATCATAATCACTACCTTTTGAAAGCTTGAAAAATATAAATGGATATTCGAAGTTTTCATTATAACTAGGAAGGTCTGGAGCAGAACTTTCTGTTAACTTAAT
>PWPR01000117.1 GCA_003557085.1 Clostridia bacterium
AAATATATTTCATACTTTCCTAAGTCAACCACAGTTAAAACCATATTTAATCTAAACTCTGCAAGGATAGACTTATCTTTTATAACATTAATTATTTCTGATAGTTTGCCAACACCAGAAGGTTCAATTATTACTCTATCAGGCTCATAGTCTTTTTTTATTTCTTTTAATGCCTTGCTAAAGTCTCCTGAAACTGTACAGCAGATGCACCCAGAGCTTATCTCTCTAACTTGAACTCCAGTAGATTTAAGCATAGAGCCATCTATTCCTATTTCACCAAACTCATTTTCGATAATTACTATTTTCTCAGCATTAAGCTCCTCTAACAGTAGCTTCTTAATTAAGCTAGTCTTGCCAGCGCCTAGAAATCCAGAAATAATGTCTATTTTAGTTTTGTTCATGTGCTTATCCCCTTAATAATACGTTTTTTAATCAATACTTTAATAAACTTAATAATACCATATACTTCTCTTTTATCCCACTAAAGTTTTATATTAATTGGATAATCAAGAAGTTGCTTTAAAATATAAAAAAAGCCTTCTAGCTAATAACTAAACTAACTAAAAGGCCTAAGTATCTGCCAAAGGATTGTATTACTCAATACATCTTTAATACTTATTATCTATATGTTATCAGACTGAAAATACAGCCTAATCTAATCTGCACTACTTACCACGTCTTTTTGAAAATCAAAAACTTCTAAAACCTCACCCGTTTGGCTATCTATATATTCTATTATCATAACTACATCTTCAAACTGCACACCTTCAAAAACTTGCACTTGATAAGCGTAAATAACTAAACCCAATGTAAACCACCCATATCCATGCTCTGGAGTTTCAATAATCTCAACTATAAAGTGGCTAAAATTATCATCGAACTCTATACTCTTAATATAATTAGCATTGTCTTCATATTCAGGTATCATCTCAATAACTGCTGCAGACTCTTCCCTTAGATACTTAACACGTGCAGCTTGTCCTTCTGGCGTCATCTTAATTAGCATGGTATCTTCATCTAACATTTCATGTGAGATAAAGCCATCTAGCTGCTCTATCTCTTCAAGGTCACTGCCTGAGTAGGGTGGACCTCCCATAATTGATCTTATAACTATTTCACCATCAAAGTCTCCAGCATCAGTAGGACTTGTTGTCTCTGGTCTTTGCTCTCCTCCGGTAGGAAATCTACTTCCAGAATCTGTTCCAGTGCTTTCTTCAGCAGCATCATTGTTACTACAAGCTAGGGGTATGGCTAATAGGGATAGTACTAAAATAATAGTCAAGAGTTTTTTCATAAGCTTATTCCTTTCATTAATAGTCTGGGATAATCAGTCAAACAATTCTTTTCTCTTCACGCTTTCAAAACTTTTCTTCAACTCTATTCTACCATAAGAATCATTCAATAAGTTAATTAATTAAAGATTTGTGGATTAGCTTTATACTCTATTTCTATATTTTTAATTTCTTCTAATATCAATGGTGATTTAGATCATAATAAAAGTCATTCTTTTAATTATCCTATTTGATAAATAGAGACACCTCTTAATTGTCTTAACAATTTAAGGGGTGTCTTCTAATTACACTTTTCTTCGTACTCTATATCTATATGTGTTCCATCACAAAACGGCTTATTGTCTGAGTTGCCACATCGGCATAGGGTATACCTATTTCTAACTTCATATTCTTCTCCATCTGATGACTCTAATGATATATTGCCTTTGACAGCAATTGCACCGCTTATTCCACTAACTGGGCCATTTAGTATATCGATAGCTGGTTTATATTCTGGTTCAATAAAGCTACCCTTTTTTTCCTTTGCTGTAAGTCTTCCCGATGGGCATTCTACAGCTGCTATAATCGCTTCTTCTTTATTGTTTTCTGATGAAGAATCCTCTGTTAGTTCCCACGCATCACCAGCATCCCTATGGCAAAACATAGCAAGTGCACATCTATTATCATCATACAAATCTATTTCTGGCCCTTCTATTACTCTGGCTCTCTCTATGTACTTATCTTTTGATGCAGTCTCGTCTCCTTTAAAACCTGCTCCAATATGAGAACCATCGCAGTATGGTGATTTATTTGACTTTCCACATCTGCATAATGTGTAGGTGTTCTTTTCATCAAACTTTTTTTCATTTACATAAGTATAACACTCACCTTTAGGAACAATAGTCTTATGATATAGTGGTATGCCCCCTGAAACTAAATACGGTCCATCTTTTAAAATCTTTATCTTGACTTCTTTTTTGAACATTAATACTCTCCTAAGCTCTTAGTACCTAAATTCTAACATTTTTTAAGCATACTGTCTGCTTTTAGATTCTATTGTTACTCAAAATGACAAGACTTCTTTGCTCAAAACACCTTTAGACATTATCAAAACTACATTATCTTTAATAACTTCATTGCTACATCCATAAAATACGAGATGTCTTATTATTAAAGCAGCTAGTATTTTCCTTTTCAATACATACTATTCTTAATCTAATCCCCACCAACTATTCTTAATCTAATCCCCACCAACTTTTCTGATTGCTACTATCAAAACTAAAAAGTTTGGATAACCTCTTCATTATCTAGTATTAAAATACCCTCACTCATATTTAACTTATAAGTCTCATCTTGATAATATACCTCCACTTCTCCGCTATAGACTTTTAAAAGTAGCTTCGAGTCATCAATTACTCTTATATAGAAGTCCGTACCTCTCACCCCAGTGATTGCTACTGGATTCATCACTCTAAAAATATAATCTTCTGATATTCTTCTTACCCTAGCAAGCAAAGCTCCTTTGACTATCTTTAACTCTTCTTTGGCATCACTATATTCTAGAGTTGTATTGGGCTCTATATACAAATCCCATTCTGCATATTGGCTTTCAATTCGTGTCCTTAACCTTTCTCTTAGATCTGTACTTACTGTTTCACCACTTATTAATGGTTCCTCCTCTCTTAATATAACTCTTTGCAAATGCCCATAAATATTGGGAGGTATTTCATATGGGCTTGGGTCTAAGTGACTATGAGGGCTAAAAACTGCCTTTCCATCTTCTATACGTGTTAAATTAATAAAACCTAGAAATCTTAACATGTATAGATCTGTTGCATAAATTGCTCCTTCATTTGCACTATAACTATAAACTTGAGTAATATCTGGCTCTGACAAGTCTACATGCACAGTCACCCCTCCTGTTATACTAGCTATATCCAAAAAGTTAATATGTGCAGGTTCCTGTATTGGTAAGTTATGTTCTACTCTTGCCACTTGTGCTTTGTATGGCCCCGTATAACTATTAGTCTCTGGATAAAAAGTGACTGATTTTATGCCTGCTTGGAACTCCTCTACTTGAGGTGTATCATAGGTAAATTCCATATGTCCATGCATTACTAACTCTGATATCCTCGTTTCATGAATTTCAAACTCTGCTTCTAAATCTATTTTTACATACTGCTTTGTTAGAAAACCTCCCTCTCCAATGAAGCCTTCATAAAAATCAAGTATAAGCTCTCCTACCCAAACTCCTTCAAGTAACTCTTTTCCAAAATCATTGATATTATCCAGCTTTGAAGTAACTACTTCTTCAACTTGTTTTGGTGCTGAATCTTGGCTATCTTCTACTACATTACTGGTACAAGCAGACATTATAAATATGAAAACTAAAAAGACTAATAGAGCTTTGCTTTTCATATCTTAGGTTCCTTTCTTCCTTATTTAGTTAAATTTTAACACTTTAAATTACTAACTCCAATAACAACTCTCCTATCATTGATTTTCTTTTAAAATAAAAAATGCTTCTAGATAACTATCCTGTTCTTAAAAACAACAATAGTACTTCTAAAA
>PWPR01000218.1 GCA_003557085.1 Clostridia bacterium
CATGTTATGTCTTAGAATATGGCGTTGTAAACTATGGAAGAAAGTGAAAAGAACTCTGACAGCTAAAGTGGGAGTAGTTGGTTTCTCTAACACCTTCTCATATATAAACATTTTATAGGTCAATTGGGAGAATAAAGATTGACCTATAAATTTCGTACGGAGATGTCTACTAAGTCTTTAAGAAGAAAGTTGTGATTAAGTAGCTTTATTTGTTAGAACGATAGAAGATGAGGGAATATTCCAATTGTAATGCAAATTTTGGAGTTAGAATTAACAAGTAGAATTTATTTTTATGTTATTTAAATTAAGAGTATTTAGAGATTGGCTTTATTTATGTACTTACATAATTAATGGAGCGAGAGAGAGGATGTTTAACCTATGAAAAAATATATAGCTATAGCCTTATTAGTTCTTGTAATAGGTTTCGTATGGATTTCAAATGTTTCTGATAAAGAAGTGAAGAAGCTACATCCAGTTGAAGATACTCTTCCAGAGAGTATAGCTGATAAAATTCCTTATTTATACATCGAAGAGAAGAGCCCTACAAGCTCATATGCTTATATTTTTGACCCTAAAGAGTATGGGACAGATGATAGGGTGTATGTATTAATTGCCCTAGGTGATATAGCAATGGATATTAATATTGACAAAGAAAATAGTGTTGTTGAGTTAGTACCTTTATATTATCCAAAGCTGGGTGATAGAAGTATTGTTTGGGATAGCAAAGACTTTGGGGATGAATCAGAAGAGTTAAGTTATAGATTTACTATGCATGTAGTCAATATTGACAATGCAAGTGAGTATGAGTATTTTTTTGTGTTGGCAGAAGATCCTCGATTAGAGTTTAACAGAAGGATATTCGAGCCTGGATACATAGGAGCAAGATCTGCTAGTCGTCTGCCTGAACTAATGAAGAAAAGAGAGTAAGTAACAGTGGCACATTTACATTTCAAGTTGGCAGTTTGTATTTTGTGAGTATCATTGAAGCGTGTTATGTTAGTTAGTGAAGAAGTTAGGTATTTTGGTATATCTAAAACTCCTGGGGCCAAGCCTTTCTGATTTACGGCCGATAAAATATATAACGGGTTGAGGTCCGCCTCCACCATTATTATCCACCACTTACTAAGTAGTCGAAAACAGAATTTAATAGAGAAAGATTTAGCATTTACTTTGAATGTAGATTCTTTGATTTTCATAGGTTTAATTGGCAGCAGTCCAAGTTTATGTCCTCACCCCCAAAGGGTCATTTTTCAGTTGACGCACACAGTAGCCTTTTCTTTTATTATGTTCAACAAGATATCGATAGTTTAAGGTGTCATCTTTATTGCATAAATGATTGTAAATAGTGCCTACAAATATTTCTGCTTTGTCTGCAATCATCCTAGTTGTTGTTTTAGAAAAACTATTGATTGACATTAGGGCTATGACTCTATCTTTATATTGACATATTTGTAATTTATGGTAATATGTGTATAATTAAATATATCAACATTAGATAGGACATCATTGAGAGTGCTCAAGGATGTCTTTTTAAATAGGGTTAGAATTAACGATTCAATTAAAAATTAATATACTCAATTTTGGATGTGTATTATGATAATTTACTTTGTCCTATTTGTCTAAGAAACTTTTTAGGATAATGACTTGTAAGAAAATAAGCTTGAATCGAAGTTGGGTGATTTATGAACAGAGAATGCGTATAATTATAAGTGCATAATTATTAGATTTAGCAGGTGAACTCTTCAACTGCTAAGAAATGGCATTTTGAGGAGCTTAACTTATATTGAGTCTATAAGAGAGGGAGGTGGAAAAGTGTTTTTTTTAGAGAGAGGAAAAAATTACAGTTCAATTGGATACATATTAACGGCTGTAGGCTGCTGTTCATGTGGTGTTTTAGAGTACGGAGTTCATAATGATGTTAATATTTAGTGCTTATTATCATCTATATTTGCTTCTTTAAAGAAGCAAATATAGATGATAATTGCTATAAAGGCGCTAGGTAATAGGTGGTTCATTACAGGAATAAAGACATGTAAATTCCTTTTTGCTTAAAGTAGATTTGATAAGGGATGGAGGAGAGATCAATAATATTATGAGATTTAGCACATATAATATTTACTGGGAAGAAGAAAATCATTACTGGTTTATTTTTAACTGTTTTACAAAAGCTAGTGTTGCTATAACAGATACTATTTTTAGAAATATTAAGAAATGTAAGTTCCATCTTATTGAAGATTCTCTACTAGAGAAACTTCAGAAGAATGGTATACTAATTAGGTGTAAAGATGAAGAAAAAGAGCATATAGATTTTATAATTAAAGAACAAGCTTACAGCGCTAATGAAATAAATCTTACTTTATATCCTACATATGACTGTAATTTTGGGTGTGAGTATTGTTATGAGGCTGAAGAAAGATTTAATAAGCTTAATTCAGGAGATATGACTGAAGATGTGGAAAGCAATCTTATTTTGTGGTTAGACAAGTATATTTTGGGCAGAGGGGTTGTGAATGCCAACCTACGTATTTACGGAGGCGAACCTTTATTAAGGGTTGAGAGATTCAAATCTCTAAGCTCTAATGTTTTTTCTTTGTTAAGCAAACATGGAGTTATAGTTAAAACACATCTTATTACAAACGGGTCGCTTATCAATAAAGAAATAGTTGAATATCTAGATTCTATAAATATACAGCAAGTTCAAGTAACAATTGATGGATCAAAACACCATCATGATTTGAAGAGACATTATAAAAATGGAGTAGGATCTTATGATGATATTATCGAGAATCTTAATAGTATTATAGATTATAAAATTAATGTCATGGTTAGGATGAATTTTGATTCAACCAATCTAAGTAGTGCTTATGAGTTAATCAATGATTTATATGAGAGAAAATTGACGAGAAACAACAATTTGTTTTTTGAACTTAATCCTATTGTTTCAAGAAGCAACTGGGATGGGCTTATGTGTAAGGCAGAGTTAGATGAAAACCTTATTGATATCAGATTAGCAATTTTAAGATATGCTATTGATAAAGGATTAAGAATTAGGAATCCATTTAATGTGGCTCAGTGCTTTGCTGTGACGGCAGGAACATTCAGCATAGAGCCTAGTGGTAATATTTTCAATTGCTACAATTTAACGTGTGATAATCAATATATGCTTGGAAACGTATATACGAGAGTTTTTAATAGTTTTTACTATAAAATAATTAACTCGGATGTAAGAGATGAAGATTGCTATAATTGTAGGTATATGCCTCTGTGTTTAGGCGGTTGTCGTGCCTCTTCTTTGTTTAGTAACAATGGAAAGATAAGAAAAGTGTGTCAAAGAGAATACTATGATGCTTATGTAATGAAAGTTCTAAAAGTTTATTATTCTCAATATTTAAAAAAAGAGAATAGTAGGACTAGTAGTATGATAAAGTGAGTTGATAAAAATTGGATAACAAAAAATATTATGTCGTGACAGATGTTGGAAGTACTACAACAAAGGCTATGCTTATCACTTACCATGGAGAAAGATATAGGGTAATCGCAAGAGCAGATGCCCCTACTACAGTTGAGGAGCCCTATCAAGATGTTACTCTTGGTGTGGAAAAAGCTTTATATGAGCTTAGTAAAAGAAGCAACGTCAAGCTATTAGATCGAGAAGATGGGTTACTAGAGAAAGTAGAGTATTATTCATCCAGTAGTGCTGGTGGAGGATTGCAGATTCTTGTCATTGGGCTTTTTAGCAAAATAACTGCATCAAGCGCTCAAAAAGCTGCTTTAGGGGCAGGTGCAATTCTTATTGATGTAATTAGCAATGATGATCAAAAAACCCTTTATGAAAAAATAG
>PWPR01000145.1 GCA_003557085.1 Clostridia bacterium
AAATATATAGATATAATTGTATATGTCTTTGAAATGCAATTTAATATTGTATAAAAATTTTATACAGATAATAGAGCTGTATAATAAAATTATAGGAGGTATAGTTTATGGATAAATATGTTTGCACTGTATGTGGTTATGTATACGACCCAGAAGTTGGATCAGATGATATTGAGCCAGGAACAAGTTTTGAAGATCTTCCTGAAGAATGGGTCTGCCCACTTTGTGGAGTTGGAAAGGATATGTTTGAAAAAGAATAAGGTCGGTTAACCGGCCTTTCTTTATATTTAATTGTTTTGAAGGGGTTTAATATGAAAGAAGTTCTTAATAGAATTAAACGAGGAGAACTACAGCTTTACATCACAATCTTAGATAAGTATTTAGGTGTTGTTTATAACTCAGCGTTAATGGATTTTGATGAAGAAGAATCTATTGAGATAACAAAAGATGTATTTCTAAAACTATATAGCAAAATAACTAACTATGTATCTTTCTTTGATGCAAATACATACTTATTAAAAAATATAAAAAGAATAGCTAAGAAAAAAGGTATTAGTTTAAATGAAAAATATATTGAAAGTAATGAAGTTCCTCAGCAATTATTGAGAGGCATCTTAATTAAGGTTTCACAAGTTAACAGAAAAAATAGGAGAAAAAGCTTTATGCTTTTAGTTCCTTTAACTGTTATAGTAGTTGCAATTTCAATAACATTTGTTTCACGAGTAAGTTCATCTAATAATACTCATCCTAAAGGCACTATAATAGGAATCAATGATAATGTAAACTTAATCTATGAAGAGAAGTTTGACACGACTGAATATAGTCTTTCAAGCATAGATGTAATTGGAAATAATCATGTCTTATTAAGATTTTTGTCTGGAGATGGTAGTAGCAAAAATGAGGTTTATGCAGGAAGTGAAGTTGTCAGTTCTTTTAACTTAGTAGAAGATCAGAAGTTCTTGTATGGCAACTCTAATAATGAGCTCATATTTTATAAACAAGGATCGCTGAAAAAGTACTCATATTCAGGCGAGATCTTAGAAAGAGAAGATATAGCAGCTTCTTTTAAACAGACAACAGACAATAAAGCATATGGAATTATAAAAAGTGAAGTAAATTATAGTTTATTCTGTCTTGAAGATTTTTTAATAGTAAATAGTTATGATGAGCCTGTATTTGACGTCTCAAACGATGAAACAACTATTCTTGAGAGCCATCTCAATAGCCATAATTACTTAAACATTATTAATAATAGAGATGACATAATGGATTATATAGTTGATGGTGATAATTTACTGATAATTAACGATATGGGATATTATGAGAAGTATGAAAGTGGAGAGTTAGTTGTAGAGAGGAAGCTACAACATTATAATAATTTAGATCAAAACTTTGAAAATGAGTATTATGATGGAATGACAGTTAGACTGTTAGAAACAGATGAGTACTTTATAGTTTCTATACAAAGTGAAGTCGCTAGTACTTTTTATGCAACGAATGTTAGCAGTAATTTTGAAATGATAGAAAAAGATAATACCACAAGCAAAATTGATTTATTAGATAGTATTAGACAAGGTAAACATGAACCTGCTCCAATACTTTCAGAAGACAGTAATGCTTTAGTTATTGCTACACAGTTTAAAACTGCTAGGAATGTTTCAAGATTTAATGCAGTTTATAATATCTCAGTATTTCCTATACAAGAATATCATTTAATAGGAACAGGGCATTTAGTGTTAATGGAGATTGCTGGTAATAATGGTGATTATTTAGTGTATACCTATGATGACACGAATAACTTTAGGATTTATCAGGTAAAATTCATTAGTACAGAATAATAGAGGAGGTTAATTTATGGAAGAAACCAGATTTTCAAGGCGAATGCAAGGTGTAAAAGGTAATGCAATAAGAGAGTTATTGAGTGTATCACAGCAGCCGGGAATGATCTCTTTTGCTGGAGGCTTGCCTTCGTCAGAAACATTCGATGTAGAAGTGATTGCTGAAATAGCAAAAGAAGTTGTATTAGCAGATGGAAAGAAGATTTTACAATATGGATCAACAGAGGGTTATGAGCCTTTAAGAGAAGAGCTAATTAAGTATTTAAATAGCCAACAAGATATTAAGGCAACAGAAGACAACCTATTAGTTATTTCTGGTGCTCAACAAGGTATTGATCTTGCTGCCAAGGCTATGTTAGACCCAGGAGATGTTGTATTAGTAGAAAGCCCTTCTTATCTGGCTGCGTTGCAGATTTTTAAAACATATGAAGCAGAGCTGCATGTAGTATCTTCTGATAAAAATGGAATAATTGTAAATGAACTTGAAAAGCTAATTAAAGAGAAGAAGCCGAAAATTGTTTATTCTGTACCTACATTTCAAAATCCAAGTTCTGTAACGATCCCACTAGAGAGAAGAAAAAAGATATGTAAACTATTAGAAAAGTATGATGTATTACTAATAGAGGACAACCCCTATGGAGAGTTAAGATATAGTGGTGAGGATGTTCCTCACATATTTTCTTTAGATAAATCAAATCAAACTCTATATTTGGGTAGTTTCTCAAAGATAATATCGCCAGGGCTTAGAGTAGGCTATGCAGTAGGGCCAGTTAATCTTATAAATAAGATGAGAATTGGTAAACAGGGAACTGATGTGCAAACAAGCACAATTGCCCAAGCTATTGTATGTGAGTATTTTAAAAGAGATTTATTAAATCCTCATATTGAAGATGTTAAAAAGCAGTATAAGGAAAAAAGAGATTACTTCCTACTTAAAATGGAAGAGCACTTCCCTGATAAAGCAAGATGGAACTATCCTGAAGGTGGATTGTTTGTTTGGGTAGTTTTGCCTGAAGAATATGATACACAAGATTTATTTAAAGTTGCAATTAGTGAGAAGGTCGCTTTTGTTCCAGGAGCTTCTTTCTTTGTAAATGAGCAAAAAAACTGCTTAAGATTGAATTTCTCTAATGCTAGTTTTGAACAGATGGACCAAGGAATTGAAAGACTAGGCAAAGCATTATGTGAGATGCTAGACTGCTAAATAGACACATTAGAAATTTCTCAAAACAGAATTTTGGTTCTGTTTTGAGATTTTTTTCTGTTATAGGTTTTATCTGCAGAAAGCCAGATGGTCTTGCTAAAAAAGAAAACGACTCAAACAATTGGTACAAGACTAAAAGCAACTTAGCTAAAACACACGAAAATGTAGCTAATATTAGAAAAGATTTTTACATAAACTTTCTGCAAAATTAGTTTGTGAAATCAAATGATAGTAGTAGAGAGTTTAAGAGTAAAAAAACAATCTTAAAAACAAAAATCTTACCAAAGATATTTCAGATGCTTCTTGGTCAAAATTTATTAACTACTTAAGATATAAAGCTAACTGGGACGGTAGAGAATTAATTAAAATAGATAACTTTTTCCCTTTAAGTCAGCTTTGTAGTAAGAAAACCCACAAGTGAAAGACTTAGGTATCCTCATGTGGGAGTGTCCTAAATGCAAAGCTCTTCATGATAAAGACATTAATGCTAGTAAAAACATTCTAAAGCAGGGGTTACAGTTAAAGCTAGCTAGTTAAGCTATCTATTGGTACTGTCGGGCGGACAGGAATGTATGCCTTTGGAGAACTTGTAAGACTTAGATACATCTAGTCCTTAAGATTATCTTTATCTATGCTGGGTTTTGTGAATTAGGAATCCTCGTGGGATTGCCCCGAGGAGCGTCAATTAGTTTAGCCATGAGTGAAGGTTAGAATATTAAGAAAAACTAGCAAAAATTTAAGTAAGTATAGATCTTCTCAAAGTATTGATTTCCTAACAATGATCAAAGACATAATAAACTTTAGTTTATTCTCTAATACAAGCGACTTTGCATATACATCTAAACAAATTCATGTTATAATCTTGTTAAGAAGTACTGTTAATCTAACATAATAATAAAAGTGATAATTTTGATGCTTGCTGGTTTATAGCATGAAAACTTATCTATGTTAATTGGAGGTTCACAATGAAAGAAATACTTTTACGAGTTAAGAGAGGTCAATCTCAATATTATATTGAAATTGTTAAGCAATATAAAGATATAGTTTATCAATCAGCACTGATAAATAACTCAGCTGAGAAAGCTGAGTACATTACTGTGTCAGTTTTCTTGAAGTTATATGACAAAATTAAGAATTACTTCAGTATATTTAATGCCGAAAAACATATTAATAAAAATATAGAGAAACTTGCCAAAAAGTATGATGTAGAAATAGTTGATACTGCAAGTGAAGAGCAAGCTCCAGATATAGTTTTGAGAAAAGTCTTAATTGAGTTGTCAACTAAGAGAAAAAGTAGAAGAAAAAGGACATTTGCAATTGCTATACCTGTACTTACAATTGTAATAGCAATTGCAGTTACATACGTAGTTCAGGTTAGCTCTACAGTAATATCTTATGAGTATGAAAGCATTCAAGCAGCCAGCTCTGAGATTAATCTAGTGTATCAAAGGGACACTAGGATGCCGGTTAATCTACCTGGTTTTCCACACAGTAGGGATGTTGAGACAATTTTAGACATTCAAAGCATCAGGAATAATATTGTTTTAGTAAAGTTTATTAACGATTACGGCTCAGAGCACTTATTAGATAAACCTAAGTTAATCTACGAAGTTTTTGATGGTAGAAATATGCTTTTTAGATTTTTTAGTGACAAGAATTTTTATGTAGTAACAGCTAATGATAATAATACTTTTATAGCTCTGTCAGGGAATGGTTTATATATGTTAGATTTTGAAGGTGAAATTGTAGATTTTCTTAATCTTGGTAGTTTCAGAATCTTTTCACCTGACAAAAACTATCTTGTTACTATAAAAGATAATAATTATATAATAATTAACTTAGAAGAATTTATGATTGTAGAAGAAACCGAAAGCGAGATATATTGTATTAATAATTATGGTGAATATTTATTAAAAGCTGAGATTATAAGCAAATGGCTCATAGATGAAATATTTGATAGAGATAGAATGATTAGTTATAGCATTTATGATAATGAGCTTTTTATTATTTATGACGATGGAAGTTTAATATCGTTAGATAAGAATGGTGATACAAAAGAGTATTCTTTGTCGTATATTAATCAGCACTTTGAAAAACTGGACGCTAGTAATGTTTATAAACATGTAACACAGAATCACATCATAGTTGCTTTTGAATTTGAGGAAATGAGTGGTTTTGAGCTTCTCTGTAGAAAGACAGGGGATTCTCTGGTAGACCCTAGAGACACATTAGCAACGGGACTTCTTGATCCTAAACCGACTTTGTCTACTTGCAAAGACTTTTATATTTTCTCATCACAAATAACACAATTTCGTTTATCAAGAAGACATAACGTTGTTTATGATTTAAGAGCATCACCTATAAAATCATATGTTTTACCAAACACCTATCATATTGATGAAATAGTATCAGGACATGAAGAAGAAATAATGCATATTTATACTCGATCACGATTTGGCCAATTTATTATCTATGAGTTTTTATTAGAGGATTAAGATAATAAAAATTAAATAACTAATAACTACATTTGAAGATGTAGCTATTAAATTATAAGCAATTTATATCATGATTAATATGACTAAGTATAAGATATTAGTTTAAGTGCTAGTCATAGCTTTTATCGGTATTCATCCAGAAAGCTAACCTATCTGGTTTTGTCGATAAAATCTATAACTTTAAATATTATTGGGGTTCATAAAAGCTGATTTTTATACAATATAGAAATCAGCTTTTAATCGCATAAACTTCTGACAATGCCCTTGATATAAGATTTACTTCTTACTCTTCTGATTCTTTTTCTACTTTAAGTTTATTAGCTATGTATATAGAAAATACTATAGTAACAATACTTACTAGTTGAGCAACCCTCAAGCTACCTAACATTAAACTATCAGTTCGTAAGCCCTCTATCCAAAAACGTCCAATAGAGTATCCGATTCCATATAGAATAATAATCTGTCCTTTATACTTTCTTTTACTTCTAAGAATATATATAAGGATTGAAGCAAGGATAATGTTCCATATTGACTCATATAAAAATGTTGGATGTCTATATGCTCCATCCACAAAGATAGCCCATGGTAAGTTAGTTTCATAGCCATAAGCCTCCTGATTAATATAGTTGCCCCATCTCCCAACTGCTTGTGCGATAGCTATTCCTGGTGCAGCAATATCTGCCCACGAAAGAAAGTCAATTTTCTTAATTTTGGTATAAATGTAGCCTGCTAAAATACCAAAAATCAAGCCACCGTGGATGGCCAAGCCACCTAACCAAGGTTGAAAAATTTGACCAGGGTTATCTAGATAGTAAGGCAGGTTGAAAGCTACATACCAAAGCCTAGCACCAATTATTCCTATAGGCAATGCTACCAAAGTAATGTCATAAGCTGTGTCTGGATTAAGTCCTTGACTTTTCGCTTGAGCTCTTGCTAAGACTATTGCAAAAACTATACCTAAATTTATTAAGATTGCATACCAGTGAATTGTAAATGGGCCAATTTCAATAGCTACTCCCATTATTACACCTCAATTTCTATTTATTATATGGACATGTATTTAAACATTTGATGCATATATTTGATATGTGGTCATTATGATAATCTATTAAGCACATATTAGCATCTAACCTATCTGATATATCATGTTCTGGGTGAAACGGAATATCAGTTAGAGCATTTTGAGGGCAACTGTCAACACATATAGTGCACTCATTACATAAATTTTCTGATATTTCAGATAAGTCCAAATCTATATCAGTTAATATGGTGGTGGTTTGTATACGAGAGCCATGATTTTTATTAACTAAACGGCTATTCTTGCCAAGCCAGCCAATGCCCGCATACGAAGCTACTAAATCATGAAAGTAATAAGGATGATTACTACCATATAGATAGTTATATGCTGGTATAGGGAATGCTTTGCCATTTTTCTTCTCTATTATTCTAGATAAATAAATCGATGTTCTGTCCAATGTTGGCAAAATAGTTCTCTCTAAGAAGTGATGAAATACATCTTTAGTGCTATTAAGTATAATGGTACTAGGGATAACATATCCAATACTAATTGCAAAATAATACCTATTTAAGATACTTTTAGGTAATAAATTTGTATGTCCATCTAATCTTTTAAGAGAAGTAACTCCAAAGAGATCTACTCCTAATATTTTTGCTTGAGTTTCTAAGCTCGTATTTAATTGGTTCATTAGACCTCTTCCTTTAGTACAACTAACAATTCTATTTCTACTGCTGCATTTCCTGGTAAGTCTATTGATCCAATAGCAGACCTAGCATGTCTACCATTTTCACCGAAAACTTCTATTAGTAACTCGCTACCTCCGTTTATTACCTCAGGCTGTCTCCCAAAGCCAGCCTCACAATTAACAAACCCTAGTACTTTAAATATTTTATCTATTCTGTCTAAATCACCAATTTCTCCTTTAATAGATGCTAAACATCTTAATACTGATTGTCTAGCTGCTTCTTGAGCTTCTTCTATTGTTAAATCAACTCCAACCTTTCCCTTATGATCTCTAGAATCTTGTCCTGAAGTATATAGTAAATTATTATATTTGTTAACAGGTTTATAAAAGCCCATTGGTTTTGGTATCTCAGGTAGTTGATAACCTAATTCATTTAATCTTTGCTCAATTTTTCCCATTATAAATCCTTTCTTAATGCTTTTTAATTTAATAATATGTATACTACAAATAAGAATACATTAATAATAAAGCTAATTAAAGAGGGGAGCAATAAAAATTGTCTTTTACCTGGGGAAAAAATATAAGAATAACGATTTTTGGAGAATCTCATGGGAAAAATGTTGGCATAGTAATAGACGGTTTAGATACAGGAATTAAAATAAGTCATGAAAAAATTAGAGAGGATTTAGATAGAAGAAGACCTGGGGTAGTCAAAGGTACTACTAAAAGAAATGAAGATGATGGGTATGAAATAATTTCTGGTTTGTTCAATGGTAAGACAAATGGTGGACCAATTACAGTTATTTTTCCCAACAAAGATAAAAGATCAAAAGATTACGAACTTATTAAAGACATGCCTAGACCTAGTCATGCTGATTGGCCTGCTTTTGTTAAGTATAAAGGACTAAATGATTATAGAGGTGGAGGGTTTTTTTCAGCTAGAATGACTGCTCCCATTGTGTTTGCTGGATCTATTTTGAGAGAGCAGTTGCATAAGAAAGGTATATATATAGCCTCTCAAGTCATAAAAATTGGTGACTTAGAAGCTAAAAGTTTTAGTGATTATAAAACTGAGAACATTTTACGTATTGTTAAGTTTGGAGAGAATGAGTTATTTTATGAGGATGACTTTAGAAAGAAGGCACTTCAAGTAATTGAAAAAGCTTCACAAAATGGTGATTCTATTGGTGCTAAAGTAGAGGGGGTAATATTGGGTTTAGATGCAGGAGTTGGCGAGCCGTATTTTAGTTCAATAGAATCTCTGATATCATCTTTAATTTTTTCGATACCAGGAGTAAAAGCTATCGAATTTGGTTTAGGGGTTGGTTTTTCCAATAGTTATGGAAGCAAAGTAAATGACCAATATAATTCTGAAGATGGTACTGTTAAAACAAAAACAAACTATAATGGAGGCATATTGGGTGGGATATCTACTGGTATGCCAATTGTTTGTAAAGTCACCTTTAAGCCAACACCTTCAATATCTCATGAACAAAGCACTGTTAATTTAAAGACAAAAGAAGATTGTAAAATAGCTATTAAGGGAAGGCACGATTCTTGTATCGCACTTAGAGGAGCAGTCATAGTAGAGGCAGTTTTAGCGATTGTAGTCTCAAATTTACTATACTAATGTTGCTCTAGTTTGATAAAAAAATACCCAAAGTAAAACACAGAAATGTCAAACTTTGGGTATATTTTTTACTCATTATTTTGTAAACGTATTTCATGGAAAATTTTCTTGCCTCTTTGGAGCATTATAACGTTATTCTTAAAGTCTTCCAAAGTAACTTCAGAATACATATCTTTAACTTTTTCACCATTTAAGCTTATCCCATTTTGTTGGATAAGTCTTCTTGCTTCGCTTTTTGATTTTGCTAGTTCTGTGTCTACTAATAAATCAAGTAATTGTATAGGTTTAACAAAACTACTCTTGTCCATCTCAGTATGTGGAATACTATCATCATGTGAGCCTTCATCAAATAAAGCTTTCGCTGCTTTAAGCGCATTTTTAGCTTCCTTTTCACCATGAACTATTTTTGTTACTTCATAAGCTAGAACTTCTTTAGCCCTATTGATTTCAGCACCTTCTAAATTACCCAACTCTTCAACTTTATCTTTAGGTAAAAATGTCATAAGATATAAACATTTTTTCACACTGGCATCTTCAATATTTCTCCAATATTGATAGAAGTCATATGGAGAAGTAAGTTCTGGATTTAACCAGATTGCTCCTTTTTCGGTTTTGCCCATTTTCACACCATCACTTGTAGTAAGTAAAGTAAAAGTCATTGCATAGGCACTCTGTCTTTCTTTACGTCTAATTAATTCCACACCACCTAAAATATTTGACCATTGATCATTGCCACCAAACTGCATTTTACAATTATACTCTCTATAGAGGTGGAGAAAGTCATAAGACTGCATAATCATATAGTTAAACTCCAGAAAAGAAAGTCCCTTTTCAAGTCTAGACTTATAACACTCTGCTGCTAACATTCTATTTACAGAAAAGTGTACACCGATTTCACGTAAGAGCTCAATGTAATTTAAATCTAGCAGCCATTCTGCATTATTTACTATTATTGCTTTTTTATTAGCAAAATCTATGTACCTTTCAAAGTATCCCTTAAACTTATCCGCATTTTGAATAATTTCTTTTTGTGATAGCATTTTTCTCATGTCAGTCTTTCCTGAAGGATCTCCTACCAAAGTTGTTCCTCCGCCTAATAATACTATTGGTGTATGACCTGCTTCTTGCATATGCCTCATAACCATTATTTGCAATAAATGTCCAATATGCAAGCTATCAGCAGTTGGGTCAAACCCAATATAAAAAGTGATTTTCTCTTCTCCAAGTAGTTCTTTAATTTCTTCTGGATGAGTTGCTTGCTCGATATAACCTCTTTCCATCAGAACATCATATACATTGTTCATTATCCACATACCTCCTAAATAAAATAAGACCAAACTCGCATAAGGACGAGTTTGGCCCGTGGTACCACCTTAATTTACACAAAATGTGCCTCTTTAGCTATAACGGGCATATCCGCAGTGAAACTGAGCTCAGAAGGTGTAATTCATCTATATAGACTATAGCAATCTCTCACCATTAATTGCTTCTCTTGAATAGTTTATTTAGACTACTTAACTTCATCATAGCTTTATTATTAAGTAAATTTTAATATATATAATCTATCTTGTCAAACTAGCTAAAGTATCATTTAGCAGATAGAAAAACATAGCAGCTTCGCCTCTATTAAGTGGTTTAAGTGGGTCTATGTCGCCTAAAACGGAATCTTCAATAAAGTCTTTTGTATTAAGTGAAGCTAAAGATTTACTTAAATTATTAATTGATACAATATTTAACTCTTCTGCAATCAGCTCTATCTCCCAGCCTTCCATCATTTTTAGATGATCAAAAACTGTTTTGAACTTTGATAAACTTATCGTATCTTCAAGTCTAAAATTATTATCATATCTCCCTTGGATTAAGCCATATTTCCACAATAGTTTAACACCATTATAGTATTTATGGGAGGCAATTTTTGCAGGATAATTAATCTCAGGAAGATAGGCACCATGTTCTGTTAAATCATCTTGCAATTGACTAATAAGCTCATTTGAAAGAATTAAGTCTCGGATAGTAATACCCTCACGGTCTATTAAGTACACAGCTTGGCCAACTCCTTCAGCAACAGACATGCCGATAGGTACTACTCTTGTACTGCCATGAGCAAGCGCATCATAACCAGCACTTCTACTAACTATGAAAATATTATCCAAACCCTTTGGGACAGTAGCTTCTAGTGGTATAGAATATAAGGCAGGATTCCCTAAAATAATTACATCTTCCCCTGGAGCTGTCCCTTGCAAATCTACTGGATAAGAGCCAAGTGCAATCTTACTAATAAAATCTCTATGTTCCATAACGTCATCAATAGTGACGATATACTCAGTAATGAAATGTCTAGATTCTCTAACATATAGCTCTGGTGCAACACTAAGTAACTCGATTTTGTTCATACCAGGAATATACTCTCTTAAAAAAGGAATAATATACTCAAGCTCATCTAATGCTATAGCTTGTGCTTTTTCAAGTTCTGCGGGTACTAGGGGATTGATTGCAAATATTTGCAAAGCATTTATCATTATGCACCCATCACTCTGTCTAGCAATATTAAGTCCTCGCATTTGAACATTCTCATTCTTTGCTTGATATACATGATAAAGCTCCGGAAAACCCCATGCTGTGTTATATGTGGACCCAGAGTTGACATCCCCATCATTATTAAGATATCTTCTTATTTCTCTCCAGTCTTCTTCTTGCACCCCTCCAATTTTGAAAACTTGTGTTACAGCCATTCCATACTCTGGCCCACCTATTGAAATTTGACCTAAAGTATATTGTCCTCCAGCTAAAGCTACTATATCTCCATCTTGAGTAGCATCAATAAAATAGCGAGCACTGTAATTATAAGAAGTGTCGTTAACTCTTGCACTAATTGCTACGGCTTTGCGCTCATGCATCACTGGTGTGATTTCTTGAGCATTTAAGACTAGTTCAATATTATCTTCTTGAGCAATCATCTCATTAAAAACACTTCTTGCAGTTTGAATATCAAAAGCGACTCCTTCGATTTGATTAAAGAAATCTAGAAAAATACCTTGTGTGAGCAATGTCCCTTCATGATCATAATTCATATCTAAAAAGTTTAGCCAGCCCTGAGTAAAGAGCCCACCAACAGAATCTCTATGATCTATAAGTAAAGTTTTCAGACCATTTCGGGCAGTTGATATTGCTGCTGCTATGCCTTCTGGGTCTGTTCCAATAACAATAACATCAAACTCTTTTTCAGTTACTGATTCGTTATTACATCCTAAAAGTGACAAAAATGATAAAACTATGAGAATAATTAATAATAATTTCTTCATAAAACACCTCAATAAAAGTAATAAATCTATATTACCAGATAATTATATCTAAGTCATACTAAATATGTTGTTTAACTTTGTGAACTAAACTTGTTAAGACATCCCCAGCAGTACCTTCAATTGTTAAATAGAAATTGTAAGTTTGATCTGCTGGCTCTAAATTTATATATACTACCTTACCTGTAGCTAGCAATGGTAATTGATTAATTGGATGGACAGAAAGACTTGTTCCAATTACTATTAGCAAATCGCTTTGTGAGATGCTTTCTATTGCAAAGTCTAAGGCATTTTTAGGTAATGACTCGCCAAACAGCACAACATTTGGTCTTAAGCTATTAGTTTTACATTTTATACAACTAGGTCCTGCTAAAAACTGTTTGACTGATGCTATACTATGGCAATTTTTGCAGTAGATTTCTCGAATATTGCCATGAACTTCATAAATATTCTTATTGCCAGCAAGAGAGTGGAGGTTTGATACATTTTGAGTAATGATAGCATCAACAAAACCCATGTCTTCTAACTCTTTTAATGCTAAATGCCCTTTGTGAGGTTCAACTTGTTCAAGCAATTTAATTCTTTCTTTATAAAACTCATAAAAAAGATTGTAGTTGTTTTTTAGAGCGTTTATGCTAGCAAGAGTCATAGGATCTACATTTTTCCACCAACCACTCTTACTTCTAAAGTCTGGAATATTACTTTCAGTGTCCATACCTGCCCCTGTAAGTATAATTGTATTATCTGATTTTATTATCAACTTAGCTAAGGCAGTAATTTCCTTAATTACTAAACTCAAAATATCATCCTTTCTCTAATTGAAATTTCTATATGGAGTATACCATAATAAAAGAATATAAGTAGAAATAGATAAAACATTGAAATAATCGTAATAATAATTGATAATTAAACTAACAAGGCAATTATAGAAGGAGTGTTAAAGTGTATAGCCCAAAATATCTTGATTTACTTAAGCAGGGTGAACTAGCAAAGCGAGTTGAAAAGTTAAAATCTAAGTTAGAGAGCTGTACTATATGTCCACATAAATGTCATGTTAACAGACAAGAGAAAGAAGTTGGTTTTTGCAAATCTAGCAATAAAATTAATATTAGTAGTTACGGTCCACATTTTGGAGAAGAGAGATGTTTAGTGGGAGAATCTGGTTCGGGCACAATTTTTTTTACAAATTGTGTTCTTAAGTGTGTATACTGTCAAAATTATCAGATAAGTCAAGAAGGCTATGGAGTCAATATTAGCGAGAGAAGATTAGCGAGTATTATGTTGAAGCTACAAAAAAAGGGCTGCTTGAATATTAATCTGGTTTCACCAACTCAATACATACCGCAAATTGTAAGTGCAATCTACATTGGTGCTAGGAAAGGGCTTAATTTACCCATTGTATATAATACAGGTGGATATGAGTCTTTAGAAACTCTTAAATTACTAGACAATATTATAGACATCTATATGCCGGATTTTAAATACAGTAATAATGAGTTAGGTGAGAAATATAGCGGAGTCGTTGATTATTACAAAACCGCTACAAAGGCATTGACAGAAATGCACAGACAAGTTGGCAGTTTACAGCTAGAAAATAATATAGCGTACCAAGGATTATTAATAAGACATCTGGTATTACCTAATAGAATAAACGACACTAATAAAATTCTTAGTTTTATTTTCCAGAACTTATCTAAAGATACAGCTATTAATATTATGAGTCAATATCGTCCTGCTTATAAGTCGTATCAGCTTTCTAAGTTAAATCGAGGCGTAACTTATGACGAATATTTAGAAGTAGTTAAACAAGCAAAAGAAATTGGACTTTCAAATGTAATTTAAACCATGAAATATAGAAATACATTCTAAGTTGATTTTCCGAAGGCAAGTATAAAATAAAGGTTTATGTCAAGCCTGTTTTGTTGTACAATTATTCTGATGCAAAATACTGTAGAGGAGTTGTGTACATGAAAAAAATACTTATAACAGGAGCATTAGGACAAATTGGTTCTGAGTTAGCTCTAAAAATGCGTAAAATTTACGGTAATGACAATGTAGTCGTTAGTGATTTAAATGCAGATGGTCCAGATGAAATAGTTAATGGTGGGCCTTTTGAGGTTTTAGATGTAACAGATGCTAAAAGATTTGCAGAAATCGTAAAAAAATATGAAATAAATCATATAGTGCATCTTGCTGCTTTATTATCAGCTATAGCTGAAGCAAAAACAAACTTAGCTTGGGATGTAAACATGAATGGCTTATATAATGCACTAGAAATTTGTAGAGAAACAGGTGCAAGTATGTTTACTCCAAGTTCTATTGCAGCTTTTGGCCCAAGCACACCACCTGACTTAACCCCACAAGATACTATTCAAAGACCGACAACGATGTATGGAGTTACAAAAGTAGCTGGCGAGCTATTATGTGACTACTATGCACAAAGATTCGATGTAGATGTTCGTGGTGTAAGGTAT
>PWPR01000107.1 GCA_003557085.1 Clostridia bacterium
ATTAGAGCAGGAAGTAGTTGAATTAGTTGATTATTTTCGTGTGGGAAAAAAATTATTAGAATTAGGAGCTAAGAGTGCTATAGTTTTAAGAGAGGGTAAAGAAGTTGAAGTTCCTATTGAAGAAGTAGAGATAAATGATATTTTAGTAGTAAAACCAGGAAGTTCTATTCCTACTGATGGAGAGATAGTTTTCGGTGAAAGTTCGATTGATGAGTCAATGGTAACTGGAGAGTCTATGCCTGTTAGAAAAACAAAAGGTGAAGAAGTTATAGGAGCTACAGTTAATCAAGAGGGACTAATTCATGTTAAAGCAACAAAGATTGGGAAAGAAACATTTTTATCTCAAGTTATAAAAATGGTTGAAGAAGCGCAAGGTACTAAAGTGCCTATACAAGAATTTGCTGACAAAGTAACAAGCGTATTTGTTCCGATTGTTATTTTAATAGCTTTAATTACATTTGCTTTATGGGTTTTCTTTCCTGAGCAGATGGCAACTCTAGCTTCTCCAATTGTTCAGGCGATAAATAGAATTTTCCCATTTACTTTCCAAGGACATCTAAATAGATATGCTCAAGCGATTTATGCAATGGTTGCAGTTTTAGTTATAGCATGTCCTTGTGCTTTAGGCTTAGCTACCCCTACAGCACTTATGGTAGGAAGTGGAATGGGAGCACAAGCGGGTATTCTCTTTAGAGATGGAGCAGCAATTCAAAAACTACAAGAAGTAAAAACAATTGTATTTGATAAAACGGGGACAATCACTAAAGGTAAGCCTGAGGTAACTGATATAGTTAGTAACAATATGTCAAAAGATGAGGTACTTAAGTTTGCTGCTAGTGCAGAAAAAGGCTCAGAACATCCAATTGCCAAGTCAATTATAACAAGTGCTATTGATTTAGATTTAGATCTTTACGAACTAGAACAGTTTGATACTTTCACTGGAAGAGGAATAAAAGGGTTAGTATCTGGAAAAGAAGTGTTTGTAGGAAGTATTAAGTTGATGAAAGAAAACGGTATTGAAGTAAGTGACACAGAGAGGTTTATACAACTTGAAGAAGAAGCTAAAACTGTTGTGGCAGTAGCTGTTGATAATGAATATGTAGGTATGATTGCAGTTGCAGATGCTATAAAAGATGATTCACAAAAAGCTATTCAAGAGCTGCAAGAAATGGGAATAAAAACAGTAATGCTTACTGGTGATAATCATAGAACAGCAAGAGCAATTGCAAAAATTGCTGGAATTGAAGAAGTAATTGCTGAGGTTTTGCCTGATGGTAAAGTAGCTGAGATTGTCAAAATACAAGAGCAAAACATCGTAGTTGCAATGGTGGGTGATGGGATTAATGATGCACCTGCATTGACACAAGCAGAAGTAGGGATAGCTATTGGAACAGGTACAGATATAGCTATTGAAGCTTCAGATGTTACCTTAGTTCAAGGTAACTTATCATCAGTTGTAAGTGCGATTAAACTTTCTAAAGCTACTTTTAGAAAAATAAAGCAAAACCTTTTCTGGGCATTTATATACAACTTAGTAGCAGTACCAATTGCAATTTTAGGGTTACTTCACCCTGCAATAGCAGAACTAGCAATGGCAACTAGTTCAATCACAGTTGTAAGTAATGCCAACTTATTAAAAAGGGTAAATATAAAACCTAAATATTAATAATAAACCGCTTTTAAGAAGCGGTTTATTCTTTTCATAAGCGAAATAATAAGCTAAAATATACTTTAGAGAATCAAAGGAGATGAACTATATATGAGAACAGCTTTTTTTAATGGGAAAATATACACAATGGACAGTGCTGGAAATACTGCAAATGCTATCTTAGTAGAAAATGGCTTTATAAAGGCAGTTGGTAGTAGTGACAAAATCTTCGAGTTAGTAGATGAAAACACTAATAAAGTTGATTTAGAAGGTAAAACGATTATACCTGGTTTAAATGATAGCCATATGCATTTGATGAGCATAGGGATGGCTTTAGAGCAAGTTTTACTTGATAACATATCTTCTAGGGAAGAGTTAATCAGTCTATGTAAAGACTTTGTTTTAGAGAATGAACATGTTGAATGGATTTTAGGTAGAGGGTGGAATCAGTCAAACTTTGCTGATCAAGTAATGCCTGATAGGTTTGACTTAGACAAAGTAACTTCAGAAAAACCAATGTTCTTAAGAAGAGCATGTGGACATGTAGGGGTTGCTAATACAAAAGCTTTAGAGTTAGCTGGACTGATGAGCAAGCCAGTTAAGCAAATTGTTGGTGGCCACATAGATTTAGATGATGAAGGTTTACCAACTGGAATATTGCGTGAAAGAGCAATGGGGCTTGTTGGTAATCTAATTCCAAACTTTACAAAAGAAGATTATGTTAGACATATTGAAAAGGGTGCTGAACTTGCAATATCTTATGGGTTAACATCAGTTCAATCTGACGATTTAGGATCACCAGATAGCTCCATGGAAGAAAAATTAAAAGCATATCAAGAAGCAGTAGAGAGAGGTATGAGGCTGAGGGTTAATCACCAAGTAAGGCTATCTGAACCAGATGAAATTGAGAAGTATCTCAAAATTAAAGATAAATACAGTTTTCCTGAAAATACTATTACATATGGGCCGCTTAAACTTATGACAGATGGCTCATTAGGCGGAAGAACAGCTTATATGCATGCTCCATACACAGATGATCCTTCTACTTGTGGCGTATCTATTATGACACAAGAAGAAATAAATGAAATGTATAGGGAAGGTCATAAAAATAATTTGCAGTTATCAGCTCATGCAATTGGAGATGCTGCAATGCAAAAACTCTTGAATGCATTTAAAGAAGTTATCCCAAATAGTAAAAAAGAAGATGCTAGACCAAGAATTATCCATGCTCAGATTACTAATTGGCATATATTAGAGCAAATGCAAGAGCAAGGTGTAATTTGTGATATTCAACCTATATTTGTCCCAACAGATATGAAAATTCTAGAAGCAAGACTTGGTAAAGCCAGAGCAATGCAATCTTATGTATGGAAAACAATGAGAACTATGGGTATTATGACAGCAGGTGGATCAGATGCTCCAGTGGAAACATGTAATCCAGTACTAGGACTAGCAGCAGCAGTAACAAGGACTGACTTAGAAGGGAAGCCTCAAGGTGGCTTTATGCCAGATGAGAAGCTCAGTCCATATGAAGCTGTTGATTTATTTACTAATGGTTCTGCTTTTGCTGAAAAGTCTGAAAAAATAAAGGGTTCTTTAGAAGTCAATAAGTTAGCAGACTTTATAGTTTTATCAGACAATATTATGGAGATTGAAAGTCAGCAAATTAAAGACCTTAAAGTATTGGCCACTTATATAGGTGGAGAATGTGTATACAAGGCATAAAATTAGTTAGCCAGGTAATAAACCTGGCTTTTTTTGTTGACATTAAATTAGTTGCAGTATACAATTAAATAAGTTAGTCGACTACTAATAATATGAAGGGGGAATAGAAAGTGTGGAAAAACGAGAGTTCTGAAGAATTAACAATTGATAGATTGTTTGTAAGAGTTGTGCATTTGCATAGGAATAGAGCAAGAAAGCTTTATCATAGTTTAGGGCTTCATCGAGGGCAGCCAGGGATATTGAAGCTGCTTTGGGAAAAAGATGGATTGAAGCAAAAAGAAATTGCTGAATACCGTAATTTGCAACCCGCAACAGTAACAAGAATGCTTCAGAGAATGGAAAAGAAGGGTTTTATTTATAGAAAACAAGATGAAGATGATATGAGGGTATCTAGGATTTATTTAGCAGATCATGGGAGAGAAGTAAAA
>PWPR01000009.1 GCA_003557085.1 Clostridia bacterium
AATTATATATTTTTGAAAATTCATCAGTATAAATTTATAAATTAGGATATTTACAAGATTAGTGAAATTACTGAGGCTATCTGATATTATTAAGATTAGGCTTAATATCAAGGTTTTTCTATATAATTGACCTGTAGAGATATGATACAATTAAGACAAGAATTTTAGAGGCGGTGCAAACAATGAAAGTTTCTGCAGTTATATTTGAAGGCGGAAATCCGATTACTAAGATAGAAAAAGATATGGTGTTGTTGCGAAGAGCCATGGTTTTAGATAATATAGAGAAATTTAAAATGGCTAAGGAAATAGATAAGATTATTGTTGCCACAAATTATGAAGATTTTAGGGACGAACTTCAAGTAGATAAAGATATAATAGTCGACTTTGATGATGGTGAGTTCAATTTAGGAAGACGATTAAATGAGATAGTAGAAAAGTTTTCTCTAGAAGCAGTTTTTTATATCGGTGGTGCAGCAGGACCTTTAATTACAGTTGATGAAATTGACGATTTTGCCTCTTATGTTAGTGCTAACGAAGGTACAGTAATTACGAATAATGTACAATCATCAGACATTATTGTTTATTCTCCTGCTAAAGCTATTAATGAAATAAAAGATTTGCCTGCTAATGACAATCCATTAGGAAACTTGTTTAGAGATCTAGGACTGAAGAAGGTATTAATGCCTCATTCAACAGGTATCCATTTTGATATAGATACGCCTACAGATATGCTTGTATTAGCACTAAACCCTCATATTGGGGATAATACTAAGAAAATTTTGCGGGAACTTAACTATTCCGCTAAGCATCTAATTGAGGCTAAGCATTATTTGGCATTACCATATGCGGATGTGATTCTTAGTGGAAGAATTGGCTCCCCTGTAATTACTCAAGTAAATACTATGATAAGGTGTAGGCTAAGAGTTTATTCTGAAGAAAGAGGAATGAAGTATTTAAAAAGAGAGGAAAATGAGCAAGTCAAATCACTAATAGCTAAAACAATTGAAGTTATGGGTGAGCAAGCATTTTTTGATTATCTAGCTAGTTTAGCACATGTGGCCTTTATTGATACTAGAATTATTTTTGCTCATAAAAAGCTTCATCTCAATGAGAATGATAGATTTTATTCAGATTTAATGATGCCTGAGAAAATAGAGAATAAAGAAGCTAAGAAGTTTACAGAGTCAATGATAAACTCTGCTATTCCTATAGTTGCAGGTGGGCATTCTTTAGTAGCTGGCGGAATGTGGTCATTAATAGAAACATTGCACTTTGAACATGAGTCTGAATATAGTGAAAATAAGCTATATGATATGATAGTTCCAGAAGAACATCTTAATAAAAGTATTAAGGAAATTAAAACACTATTAACAGAAACAGCAAAGATTTATGGAGTAACTAAAATGGGAGCTGGCATTGAGCCAAATTTCACCTATATAGACCCAGACGATGATTTAGTTATAAAGAAGAACTGGCGAATACATTTAGCAGCTCCTATTGCAGAGATTAAGCTAATGGAAGTAAAAGGATTTATAAAAGTTAAGCGAGGGATTATTTAATGAAGAATATATTGGGAAAGTTTATAGACTTCAATGCTAGAGAGCTAAAGAAGTTACAAATTTATGTAGAAGAGATTAATTCATTAGAGAAGCAAATCGAGTCTTTAAGTGACCAAGAGTTAAAGGGCAAGACAGAGTATTTTAAGAGTGAGCTAGCTAATGGGAAAACTTTAGATGATATCTTGCCACATGCTTTTGCTGTTGTAAGAGAAACTGCAATTAGAGTCTTAGGCATGAGGCCATATGATGTGCAGCTATTAGGTGCTATTGCCTTACATCAAGGAAGAGTAGCTGAAATGAAGACTGGTGAAGGAAAAACTTTAGTCGCTACAATGCCAGCATATTTGAATGCCCTTAGTGAGAAAAGTGTACATATAGTTACAGTAAATGACTATCTTGCTGAGAGAGATAGCGAATGGATGGGGCAGATATATAGTTTTTTAGGACTGGAAGTAGGCTTAATTAAGAGTGAAATGAAGCCGCCAGAGAGACGCAAAGCTTATCAAGCTGATATTATATATGGTACAAATAATGAGTTTGGTTTTGATTACTTAAGAGATAACATGGCATTGCGAATAGATGATGTAGTACAGGGAGAGCTTTCTTTTGCTATTGTGGATGAAGTAGATAGTATTTTAATTGATGAAGCAAGAACTCCTTTAATTATTTCTGGACCTGACGAAATGTCTAGTGCTGAGTATCATAGATTTACTCAAATAAGTAAAAGTTTAAGAAAAGAAGAAGATTACATAATCGACGAGAAAGCTAAGTCAGTGACTTTGACTGAAGAGGGAATTGCCAGAGTTGAGTCTAGACTAGGTATAGAGAATTTATATGATCCTCAGAATATGGAGTTTAGTCATAGAATTAATAATGCTCTAAGAGCTAAAGAACTAATGAGAAGAGATAGAGACTATATTGTTAAAGATGATGAAGTTATTATTGTAGATGATTTTACTGGGCGTCTCATGTATGGAAGGCGCTATAGTGATGGGCTTCATCAAGCAATAGAGGCAAAAGAATCTGTAACCGTAGCTAAAGAAAGCAAGACGTATGCTACAATAACTTTGCAAAACTATTTTAGACTGTATGACAAGCTGTCAGGAATGACAGGTACAGCTAAGACTGAAGAAGACGAATTAAGTGCAATCTATGGGATGGATGTAGTTGAAGTCCCAACCAATAAACCCTTGATTCGTGATGATATGCCAGACCAAATATATCGTGATATAGATACAAAATATGAAGCAGTTGTAGCAAGCATTGCTCAAAGACATGAAAAGGGGCAGCCAGTACTAGTGGGTACAGTTTCTATTGAGGTGTCAGAACTCCTAAGTAACATGTTAAGGAAAAAAGGTATAAAACATAATGTTCTAAATGCGAAGTTTCATGAAAAAGAAGCAGAAATAGTTAAAGATGCTGGGTTATATGGCATGGTGACTATTGCTACAAATATGGCAGGACGAGGGACAGATATTGTTTTAGGAGATGGAGTAAGAGAAGTTGGGGGGTTGCATGTTTTAGGAACAGAAAGACATGAATCAAGAAGAATTGATAATCAGCTTAGAGGGCGTTCAGGTCGTCAAGGAGACCCTGGCTCTTCTCAATTCTTTGTATCTCTAGAAGATGATTTGATGAGAATTTTTGCAACTGACATAGCATCAGGTCTGATGGAAAAGCTTGGTTTAGAAGGTACAGATGCTCTAGAACATTCCATGTTGGATAAAGCCATAGAGCGTGCTCAAAGAAGAGTTGAAGAAAACAATTATGGAATCAGGAAACATGTTCTTGAGTATGATAATATTATGAACAAGCAACGTGAAGTCGTATATGCAGAAAGAAGAAAAGTGCTTGAAAACGCCAATGTAAATGATGACATTATGTCGATGATGCAGGAGGTTGTCAAAGATTTAGTAATCTCGCATAGAGGAGACTATGAACTTGATACAGAAGGATTAGAGCAAAGAATTGTTTCCTTAGTCCCACAGTTTGACTTAGAAACGAAAGACTGGGAAGAGTATCCTGACCATGAGCTGATTGAGATAATTTATCAAAGGGTAGTTGAACTCTATCAGGAGAAAGAAGAAGAGATAGGGTCAAACCTGTTAAGGGATATAGAGAGAATTGTCTTACTAAGAGTTGTTGATAGAAAATGGATGGATCATATAGATGCTATGACTAGACTAAGACAAGGTATTGGTTTGAGAGCCTATGGAGGAAGAGATCCATTACAAGAGTATCAAAGTGAGTCATATAATGAGTTTCAAGCTTTAATATATGGGATTAAAGAAGATACAATAAGAGATGTATTCCATGTACAAGTACAAAGAAGAGCAGAGGCTGAAAGGTTGAGACCAAAAAGAAGAGCTCCACTTTCAACTAATACAAACGACTCAAAACCAGAGCCTATACAAACAGATAAAGTTGGCAGAAATGACCCTTGTCCATGTGGTAGTAACAAGAAGTATAAAAAGTGTTGTGGGAGATAATAAGAAAGTTGGTGTAATATGTTTGAGAAAGCAGCAAAAGAAAGAGAGCTAAATCTCTTAAAAGATAAAATAAAGCAATTAGGTGATTTACTTTGACTACGAAGGCTTAAATAAAGAAGTAAAGAAGCTTGAAAAGAAAATGACTTCTGAAAGCTTTTGGGATGATCCAGAAAAAGCCCAAACTATATCTAAAGAACTAAGTAGAATAAGGAACTTGACAAAAAGTTATGAAGATTTAGTTAGCAAGGTGGAAGACTTAGAGGATTACTTACTTCTTTTAGAAGATGAGATGGAGAGTGACTTAATCGAAGAGTTTTCTAAGGGGTTTTCAGAACTAAGCTCTAATTTAGAACAGGCAGAATTACTTGCTTTATTAGGTCAAGAGTATGATAGTAACAACGCCATTGTCAGCATTCATCCTGGTGCTGGAGGAACAGAATCACAGGACTGGGCAGAAATGCTACTAAGAATGTACACTCGTTGGGCTGAGAATAAAGGCTATAAAATTAGCATGTGGGATTATCAAAGTGACCCAGAAGCAGGTATAAAAGAGGCAACTTTTTTAGTCAGCGGAGAAAATGCTTATGGCTATCTAAAAGCAGAAAGTGGGGTACACCGTCTAGTACGATTATCACCATTTGACTCATCAGGCAAAAGACATACATCTTTTGCTTCAGTTGATGTTATGCCTGAAATTGATGACGAGGTAAGTATTGAAATTAATAGTGAAGATTTAAGGATAGATACATATCGTGCTAGCGGTGCTGGTGGTCAGCATGTAAATAAGACTGAGTCAGCAGTGAGAATAACTCACCTACCAACAGGCATAGTAGTACAATGTCAAAATCAAAGATCGCAACATAGCAATAAAGACACAGCTATGAAGCTTTTAAAAGCTAAGCTATATGATAAAGAGTTACTTGATCAACAGGCAGAAATGGCAAAAATAAAAGGTGATGCTGGAGAGATTGCTTGGGGTAATCAAATTAGATCTTATGTGTTCCATCCTTATTCGATGATAAAAGATCATAGAACTAATACTGAAGTAGGAAATGTAGATTCTGTGATGGATGGAGACATTGATAAATTTATAGAAAATTATCTTAGATGGCATAAGAAAGAGATGAGGGGATAAACATGAGTGATGAGCTAAATTTAAACGAAGAAGTAAAGAAAGAAAAAAGCAAACCTAAGGCTTGGCTTATAGGGCTGATCATTGCAGCATTAATACTATTATGGGTAGCTCCACCACTTGCAGCAGAACTGTATTTAGCGGAAAATATTGATAACTTCATCAAAGCACAATCAGTAGAGGATGTATCTTTAACTACTGATACATTTAAGCTTTTAAATGGTAGGTTTGATCAATTTGTTGTTAGTGGAAACAACTTGCTTATTGGACATTTAAAAGTGGAATCTTTTCAGTTGATGGCCAGTGAAGGACAAATTGCTATTCTAGAGACAATTAGAACTAAGAAAATTGCTGTTAAAGAAAGTCCAATAGCAAGTATGATATTAAACATAACTCAAGAAGACTTTAAAGATTTACTAAAGACGTATTATGAGAGCTTAAATGAGATAGAAGTAGTACTAAATAACGGCTATATTGAAGTTTCTGGTATAGCTGATTCTCCGAGGGGGAAGAGTATCCCGATAGCTTTTATAGCTAGAGTAGGCAGTGATGATTGGTCCTCTTTGGAAGTAGATGTAGTTGAGATTATAAGCACAAGCTCAAAAGTTGTTGAAGACGATGAGTTAGAGGAATTATCAGACATATACTCAATAGTAATTCCATTTGATAAAACAAATCCTGTTATTTACATTAATACTGTTAATGTAAGAAGTGATGGTATCATAATAAATGCCAACACATCTTTAAGTTAAGGGGAAGCAAACATGGTTAGGAAAGCTTTTGCAGTAATGATTTTAATAGGCTTGATTGCCTCATTAGTAATAACAATTAATGATTATTCACGACAAAGAGATAATAATGGGGTAATGCTAGTCTTAGACTATAGTTCTGTTAAAGAATGGTCATTACAAACAGGTATCCCATCCAAAGACTTACTAGAAATAGCTGCTAACTCGCAAATAACTCATATTGGGTTATCTGAGTTAGAGCTGACAAGAGTAGGGAATAGATTAGAGGGCTTTTATACAAGAGAAACAGATGTAAGTGCTCATTTGGGTCATGAGATAGCTGACATGATTCAAACAGGAGTGCCATTTACTGGGATTTTGAGCAATCATGATATAGGTGTTGATAATATTTACATTGTTTCCAAAAATGAGGCTAGAATTAGCCAGCTGAGATTAGCAGCTCAAGAGAAATATGGTCGTGAAAACGTGTCTAAGTTCTCTGATGGGAGCACTTATATTATTGAGTTAAAAAGTAGTCCTTCAAAACCAATCAAAGGTTTAGGATTTGACCCAAATGAAGTTGATCTTATAGAAAGCATGGATTTTAAAATTATCCCCAGACCTCTTAATATAGCATTTAGTTCGAATCAATTGAAAAATTATATAGACTATTTAGATGAATTACTTAATCCAGAAGTAATAATTTTTGCTGGGGAAGAAGGTGTTCTAGGTAATAGGATAGGAACAAGTGATAATCTTATTTCGGTGACTGCTTCCCAATTATATCCTAAAAACCCAAGAGGAATGCTTTATGGATATGTGGAAATGAATGAACTTAAAGGAGACAAGAGTTTAGCAGCATTAGTGAAATACAATTTGGCAAGAGTCCATAGTATTAGCAGTGATGAGTGGCGAAGAAGGTATAGTAATCACGAAGAAAATGAAGTTACTATTTCTGAGGTTGTTGAAAGATATGCTTTAGCAGTCAATGATAGAACTGCTCATATTTTATATTTAAGACCTTTTAGTAGAGATTTAGAGTTCAATAATTTATATTTTACAAGTTTAAGTAATAAGCTGACCTCACAAGGATATGTTTTGGGGGGTGTGCAACCAGTACCAATAAGAGAAGCATTATCAGGCTATGTTACGGCATTGCTCTTATTAGGTCTTGGTGGTGCATTAGCTTTTTTGTTTCTGGAGATGTTTAAAAACAAAGAAAAGGTCGCTATATTTTTAGCGGCGTTAGGTTTTATTGGAGGGCTAGGTCTTTTATACTTAGGTTATGGGGCACAAATTAATAGATGGATAGCTTTTTTTGCATCTTTAGCCTTTCCTGTCTTAGCAGTTCTAGTTTCCTATGTGTGGGACAAAAAAGAGAACCTTAATATAATAGAGTCTTGTATAGCATTACTTAAAGCAGTAGTCGTATCATTAGTAGGAGCACTTTATGTCCATGCTAGTTTGGCCACATCAAGCTATTTGACATCCATGGCTATTTTCCCAATGGTAAAGGTAGCACTTGTTGCTCCTGCATTTATCTTGGCATTGCTGTTCTTGATTAGAAAAGATGTAATTAATGATATTTTAGATTTTTTAAAAATTAATATACAAGTGTATCATGTTGTAATAGCAGGGGTAGCGTTTGTGATTTTAGTGATTTTGGCAATGAGATCTGGTAATAATCCAATTATACCTGTCTCAAGTTTAGAGATAAGATTTAGACTTCTAATGCAAAGATTGTTAATAGCTCGTCCTAGATTCAAAGAGTTTATGATTGGTTATCCAGTTTTAATAATTGCTGGGATGTTTATCAAGTATAATTTCTCAAAACTATTTTTAGTAGCAGGAACAATAGGTTTGTCGTCACTTGTTAATACTTTTGCTCATTTACACAAGCCAGTTGACATGGCTATATTAACAAGCTTCAATGGTTTGTGGGCGGGTATTATCATCGGCTTACTCTTATCTTTTTGTATAATGATAGCACGAAGGGTTTATAGGAGGTTCTTAAGTGAATAGAATTATACTATCGGGCTATTATGGTTTTAATAATGCCGGAGATGAAGCAATACTCAAGGCTATAATAGTTGGGTTAAAGCAAACAATTCCAAACTTGGACATATTGGTGCTATCAGGAAACCCTAAAGAAACGCAGGAACTATATAATGTAAGAGCTATTAATAGATATAATTATGCACAAATTATTCATGAACTAATAAAGACAGACTTACTAATTAGTGGTGGAGGCAGCTTACTCCAAGATGTAACTAGTAAGAAAACAATTCCTTATTATTTGAGTGTAATCAAACTAGCTCAGCTTCTCAAAGTTAAAACTATGGTTTTCTCTCAAGGTGTTGGGCCTATAAGCTCAAAATTTTTGATAAAGCGAGTAGAGAATGTCCTTAAGAAAACAGACTTAATTACAGTGAGAGATATTATATCAAAAAAATTCTTGGAAAGTTTAGAAGTTGAGAATGTCGAGATTACAGCTGACCCAGTTTTCTATTTACAACCTGAAAGAGAGTCAGTAGTTAAAAACATTTTAGTTAAAGAGGAAATACCTTTTAATGAAAGTGGTCCTTGGATAGGTGTAGCCATGAGAGATTGGGGATATGATGAAAGTTGTTGCAAAGAGATAGCAGTTGCTCTAGATAGATTAATAGCAAACTATGATGCTCAAATTATTTTTATGCCTTTTCATTTTGAGGTGGACAAAAAGCTTATGGAAAGAGTAAGAGAGCACATGCATGCAAATAATCAAATTTATATGATTAATAATCAATACCAAGCACATCACCTTCTAGGAGTGTGTAAGCATTTAGATCTAATGATAGGAATGAGACTTCATTCTCTAATCTTTGCAGCAAGAACAAAAACTCCAATAGTAGGCATCAGTTACGATATAAAGATTGATGCTTTAATGAACCAACTAGGATTAGATATATGTTGTAATACTGACAACATTACTAGCAAAGTTATTTACAAGTATACTTCTGAGATTTTAAGTAAGAAGAGAGACTTTTCTGAAATGATGGAATTAGTAACTGATTTAGAGCAAAATGCATGGCAAGCAGTAATTTTTGCTACAGATTTGATATCTGGGAGAATTTAGAGTGGATAAAAGTAAAGTACTTGATATTAATATCGCAAACCTTGATATTGTCAAAACAGCTGAGTTGATAAAAAGTTGGCTTTTGCAATCTGGAAAAAAGCAAGTTATTACAGCTAATAGTGAGATGTTATATCTTGCTCACAAAGATAAAGAGTTTAGAAAAATATTGCAAAATGCTAGTATAGTTACTCCAGATGGTATCGGTGTTGTCTGGGCAGCAAAACTACTAGATAAACCTGTAGCAGAAAGAGTTGCTGGATATGACTTAATGCTGAAAATATTAGAAATTTCAGACGCTAAAGTGTTTTTGTTAGGAGCAGAGGCTAAGGTTGTCAAAGAAGCAGCGAGAAAAATTAATGGCTATCGAGGTATTAGTGTGGCTGGATATAGTGATGGCTATTTTGAGAGTGATGATATCGTTGTTGAAAAAATAAACAAAGCAAAGCCAGACATAATTTTTGTGGCCTTAGGCTGTCCTAAGCAAGAGTTTTGGATTAGTAAAAATTTAGAAGAATTAAATGTTAAAGTGTGTATGGGTGTTGGTGGGAGTTTTGATGTGATAGCTGGAAATGTCAAGAGAGCACCAAAGCTGTGGCAAAGAATGGGTCTTGAATGGCTCTATAGACTTATAAAGCAGCCAAGCAGATTTTTTAGAATGCTTGCACTTCCTAAGTTTGCACTTTTGGTGTTAAAAACAAAGTTGTTAAAGAAAGATTGAAATAGCTGAGATATTATGATAACTTATAGCCGTCAAAGAAAACAACTAGGGGGATTGGGCATGAAATGTGAGTATCAGGAGATAGCAAAGCACGCACTAAATATTAGGAAAAATATTCTTAAAATGTTATGCGAGGCAAAATCAGGGCATCCAGGAGGGTCTTTATCAGCAACTGATATTATGGCTGTATTGTATTTTGGACACATGAACATAGATCCTAAAAACTATACTGACCCAAATAGAGATAGGTTTGTATTGAGTAAGGGACATGCAGCTCCTGTGCTATATGCAACTTTAGCAGAGAAGGGTTTTTTTCCAGAAGAAGAACTGATGACTTTGAGAAAGCTGGGGAGTAGACTGCAAGGGCACCCTGATATGAAGAAGTTACCTTATGTAGAGATGTCAACAGGTTCTCTTGGGCAGGGACTATCAGCTGCAGCTGGTATGGCTGTTTCAGGAATAGTTGATAAAAAAGACTACTATACATATGTGATGCTTGGCGATGGTGAAATACAAGAAGGACAAATTTGGGAAGCAGCTATGTTTTCTGCCCATTATAAACTGTCTAATTTAATAGCGATACTTGATTATAATAGCTTGCAAATTGATGGAGATATCAGAGATATCATGAATCCTAATCCTATACCTGAAAAATGGGAAGCTTTTGGTTGGCATGTGCAAAACATTGATGGACATGACTTAAAGCAAGTATGTGATGCAATAACAAAAGCAAAAGAAGAAAAAAATAAGCCTTCAATTATAATTGCTAAAACTATTAAAGGTAAGGGTGTCAGCTTTATGGAGAATAAAGTAGGATGGCATGGTAGTGCTCCTTGTGAAGAGCAGACCGAAAAAGCTATAGCTGAATTGGAGGAAAGATACAATGGCTAAAAGAGCAACAAGAGAGGCTTATGGAAAAGCCTTGCTGGAGTTAGGAAGAGAGCATGAAGACATAATTGTTCTTGATGCTGATTTATCTGGTTCAACTAAAACAGCGGTTTTTGGAGGAGAATTTCCAGAGAGATTTTTTAATGTAGGTATAGCTGAAGGAAATTTAATGGGCATAGCAGCAGGAGTAGCAACTACAGGTAAGGTAGCCTTTGCCAGTACATTTGCTATTTTTGCAAGTGCTAGAGCTTGTGAGCAAATTAGAAACTCAATTTGTTACCCAAACCTTAATGTAAAAATAGCAGCAACCCACGCAGGGATAACAGTTGGTGCTGATGGAGGATCTCATCAAGCAATTGAAGATATAGCAATAATGTCAGCAATGCCAAATATGACAGTAGTGGTTCCAGGAGATGGAGTTTCAACTGAAGCATTAATAAAGCAAGCCTATGAGTATGATGGACCAGTATATATTAGATTGGGAAGAGCTAAGGTAGAAGATGTATATAAAGAAAGTGAGTTTTTCTCAATAGGGCAAGCTAATAAAGTTAAAGATGGAACAGACGCAACTATAATAGTAAGTGGCTATTCACTTAACGATGCTATTTTAGCTGCCAAGACCCTAGAATTAGAGGGGTTGAAAGTAAGAGTATTAGACATGTCTACTATTAAACCTCTTGATATTGGAAGTGTTCTTAAAGCAGCAGAAGAAACAGGTGCTATAGTTACTGTTGAAGAGCATAATGTTATTGGTGGATTAGGTAGTATGGTTGCTAGTTTCTTAGCAGAACACCTCCCAACCCCTATCCAAATGGTGGGTATAAGAGATGTTTTTGGACAATCAGGTGAAGCAGAGGAGTTAATTAAAGAATACAACTTAACTTCAAAGGACATAGTTGAAGCAGTGAAAGAAGTTATAGAGAGAAAATAAGGAAGAGCATTCGCTCTTCCTTTGCTATTATACGAGGTGAATAGAAGTGAAAATAGGAGCAATCACAATTGGACAGTCTCCCAGAAAAGATATTACAGATGATGTTGTGAAGATTTTACCTAAAAACTACCAACTAATTGAGTGTGGAGCACTTGATGGGTATTCTTATCAAGAGATTATTAACAAGTTTAAACCCGAAGAAGAAGACGAACTACTTGTTACTAGATTGAGAGATGGACAAGAAGTAGAGTTAGCTAAAAACAAGATAATAAAAGAAGTTGACAAATGTATAGATAAGTTAGAAAAAGAGAATTGTAAATATATAGTTTTATTTTGCACAGGAAATATGAATTTGAAATCAAAAAATACACCTCTAATTTTACCAAATGATTATCTTAGGCAAATTGTTGTTGATATAGCAGGAAGTCAAAAAATAGCAGTATTAGTACCACATCATGACCAAATCAAGACGATTAAAGTACCTTGGCAGAAATTAGAAGTGCAAGCAGAGTTTTTTGCATGTTCACCATATGGTGAATTAAGAAACTTCAAAAAAGTCTTGGGCTACATAAAAAAACAAGATTTCGCACTGGTATACTTAGACTGCATAGGGTATAGTATTAAAATGCAAAGCATTTTGGTAAGGGAACTAAACTTACCAGTTATTCTTCCAAGAACCATGATAATGAGATGCATTGCTTTGTTATAAGCGAATAGAGGGGAAGAGAAAGTTGTTAAGAAACAAGACTTTATTTATAGATTGTGATGACACATTGATTTTACACGATACTAAACTGAGCTGTATTCCAGAGACCAGTTACAAGGCTATTGAACTATTAAAAAAAAATAATCATAGATTAGTTCTAGCTACAGGCAGGTCTCATTTTCAGATTGAAGGAATAATGAAAGAGTTAGGAATCAAAGATGCAATTTGCTTCAATGGTGCATTGGTTATTGCTAATAATGAGATTATCTATGATGAACCAATAAACAAAGAAGAGTTAATGCCTATTATTTATAAGTTACTTGATAATGGCAATTCTATATATGCAGTAGAAAGAGATATCAATACATAAAAGATCCTAAGGACAAGATAATGCAGTTTATTACTGAAAGGATGAGACCTGGGCACAAAGATTATGATGACTCATATATAGAGCTAGTAAGATCCATTGATGATAAAGTTAGGGATTATTACTTTTTTATGTCACTTGATAAGAACCATGTTCTGGATGATATTATTGATTCAATAGAAACTTTGCAGATTAATTTCTGGGAAGACAATATTGTGGATATAGCGAATACTGGGAAGTCTAAGTATTCTGGGATAAAACTGATTAAGAATTTATATAATATTGAAGATAACGATATATATGCTTTTGGAGATGGCCATAATGATATAGAAATGATATCAAAAGTAAGACATGGTATTGTGATGGGAAATAGCCCTCATGCATTACAGAGCGTTGCAGACTATATAGCTCCTAGAATAGAAGAGGATGGATTTTTCATTGCCTGTCAAAAGTTTAGGCTAATATAGTATTAACATATTGAAACTTGAAATTAAGTATAATAAAATTAAACTATTAAGCACCTGTAGCTCAGGGGATAGAGCAGTGGTTTCCTAAACCATGTGTCGGAGGTTCGAGTCCTCCCAGGTGTGCCAATGAGTAGGTTTTAACCTGCTCATTTTCAATTTAAAGTAGCGATATTCATTGTTAAAAGGATTCATTTTTTGTATTATTAATAGAAAGATGCATTTCAAGCCTGCTAATAAAAGGAGTGAAAATAATGAGTGATGTAACAAAAAATATATTAAATCAACTTGATTTTGAATACATTATAATAGACCGAGAACAGTCAAAAATCGATAGTATATCAAGCAATATTTATAAGGTCGTCAATGTAGTTAATGAAAGTATTGATGATTTATTAAGAGCTCTGTCTAAACATGTAGAAAAAGGATACATTTACTCAAATTCTTATAATGCATGGTATAAGCTTATAGCTATAGAACTTAGTAAACAATGCGATATTATTCTTGCAAAGAAGTTTGACAAAGAGCTAATACCAAGCATTATGTTGGAGACATTACTTAATGAAAAGAAGGTAAGCTTGGATGATTTTGAACATATTTGTCAACATATACTTAATAACATGCCAGATATAATTTGTTACTTAAGCTCTGATCTTGAAGTAATAGGGATGAATAAAGCTGGAGAAGATGAGTTTAGACCTAAAGAGTTTTTAGGAAAAAAATGTTTTGAAGTTTTTGAGTATGAGAATGAATGCCTAAACTGTCCAACTAAACTGGCTATGGAAAAGAGAGAGCCAGTAATTGTGGAGAAGTTTAATTATGCTTTAAATATCTGGGTAGAAGTAACAAGTATACCTATACTAGATTCCAAGGGCAATTTACTTATTGTTGTTGAGCAGCTGAAAGATATAAGTAAGAGAAAAGAAGCAGAGTTAAGACTTAGTAGTAGTGAAAAGACCTATAGAGAAGTAT
>PWPR01000025.1 GCA_003557085.1 Clostridia bacterium
GGAATTGCCAAAAGAGTTTGCTAAGCTGATACATACTGCACATGTAGCAGGTGAAATAAGAGAACTGGATGCTAATCTTGTTGCAAACATAATTTTTAACTTAATCAGAGGCTCAGTATTAAGTGTTGCCTTAGAGAATATGGGGAGTTTAGAAGCTACAAAAGATGAAGTTAAAGAAATTATAAGAAGAGCCCTAAGAAAGGAATAAGATAATGAATATAATTAAGATTGACGAAGTAGTAGGTGTTGTTAACAAAAGAGGCGTAATTACTAAAGAACTAATTGATATCGAAGAAGTAAGGGTAATTAATATCGCCCTAGAGCCTGGAGATGAAGTTCCAGAGCATAAAGTTCCAGTTGAAGTATTCTTCTATATTTTAGAAGGTAGTGGGACAATCAAAATTGGAGACGAATCAGCTGTTGTAGTTGAAAAAGACATAATTACATGCCCTCCAAATACAACTATGGCACTAAAAGCAGATCAGAGTACAAAGTTTAGTTTTCTTAATGTTAAAACACCAAGTTGGAAGTTATAATGGAAGTTAGTGTGAAGTGGCAAGGTGCTAAAAGCTTTATTGCAACTGACAAAAATAATTTAGAGGTGAATATAAGCCCTGATTATAAAAACACAGAGATGATTAGCCCACCTGACTTATTGCTTATGAGCCTTGGCAGTTGTAGTGGATTGTTTATACTTCCTAGTGCTAAGGCAGCAGGGGTGCAAATAGATGATTTTAGCATCAGTCTTAAAGGCATAAAGTCAGCCTCTCCTCCTAATTTATTTGATAAGATTATTGAAACTATTAATTTAGTAGGAGACATATCTTTAGAAAGTGCCAAAACAATTGTACATAATGCACATAATAAATGCTTCATCTTAAAATCTCTTAATCCTAATATTGTTATCGAAACTAAAATTGCCATAAATGGCAAATCAATATAAGAAAGCTCTCAAAATCACCTGTTCAAGCAGTATGGCATAGGTGGTTTTTGAGAGCTTTCTAACTAATTAATAAAGTGATTTATAAGATGCTCCATTTAACTAATATTTAAACCATCTTCCCACTTCTTTCTTGTACTTCTCATAATCTTCTCCAAACCTTTTATATAGGCCAGGCTCTTCTATGAATACAAAATAAATGTGATTTATTACGAAAAACAGTGCAACATAACCTAACATAAATGAAGACTCAAACAGTACTGCTATCCCTAAAAGAGTTATTAAGACTGCAATAATCATAGGGTTTCTGCTATACCTATATGGTCCTACTTGAATAAGTTCCGTATTTGGGTTCCATGGAGCTATTGTTCCTTCTCCAATTTTAAAGAAGAGACTTACTGTTATAGCTAAAATAATAATTCCAAAAAAAATCAAGAGAAGAGAGAAAAGTAATAAAAATCTATTTTCTGTAATAGATAAGTTATTCTCAATTATTAAGATTATCAATGACATTACCACTATGAAATTAAACGGAAGCATTAAAACGCTAAGAATATGCGCTTTAAGTAAATCTTTTTTCATTTTTCATCACCCCTAAATTAGTAGATATTAAGCTGGATAATAGCAAAACTCTATTTAAAGACAGTTATTATGTCTCTAAAAATATCAATCTCTATTTCTTGATCAGGATTATTCCCAGATAAATAGATTGTCCCATCATTTCTAAGGCCAACCGTGAAAAACTTGCTTGTATAAATGGCAATACAGTCTTGCCATGATTCAACATCTAGTTCTCCAAACAAATTGCTACCTGTTGCTTTTACCCTGCCATCACTAGTTACTCCAAATGAGCCTCTTTCGCTAGCAGCGATATATACTATATCCCTCCAATGATTAACGTCTAGTTCATTATCATAGCCAGCTCCAACGCCCACTACTGTTTTATCCTTTTTTAACCCAAGTGTATGATAAAAACCAGCTTTAAGCATTGTAACTTCTCCTAAACTTTCTAAGTTGAGTTGCCCGTCCAAGTTATATCCAAAAGATTTAAAGTTGCCATTATTGTCTATAGCAACTGTATGGGCAAAACCGACACTATAGTCGACAATGTCACCCCAAGTATTTACATAATCTTGAGATGCATCTTCAAACTTTCGCGTATCTGAACTTTCAAAGTGGAATCTTCCTAATGTTCCTGCTGCCCTAAGTTTATTATCTATATCTAGTCCAACAACATGAAGATCCCCTATTTCTAGCCGTTTAATACCACTCCATCCTTTTACCCCAAAATCATCACCTATAACGACAAGAGTGCCATTTTCCTTAAGCCCTATAACTGAATACTCGTTAGCAACCACTCCCACAATATTCTGCCATTCTTTTACACTATGTTGGGAAAAAGAATTATCACCAGAAACGATAACTTCTCCTTTATTTGTTACTGCATACAAATTCCTCTCAGTTACAGCAATTACATTATGAATATTTGGCTTGATTTCAACATCTACCTTGTCTTGACAAGCAATCACAATAAAAAGTATCAAAACTGTAAAGAACACTAATAATAGCTTTTTCAATAAAATTCTCCTCTTACTATAAAACTCCCGTGCTGGGAGTTTTAAGGCATACAGTGTCAAACTATTGATAATTACTCTATACTTCAACTTAGTTTTAAAGTAATTATATCAACAATCAATATTACTATATCTTCACTTATATTTTACCACTTTTATTTACTTTACTAAAGTGCTAATTATTTATTTGCATCTTATGTCACATTTAATGACATTATTTATGAAAGTCTCAACCAGCTTAGGGTCAAATTGCGTTCCTGCATTGGCTCTTAACTCCTTTATAGCACATGTCACGCCTCTTTCATTTCGATATGGTCGATAAGAAGTTATTGCTTCATACGCATCAGCAATAGAGATTATTCTAGCAATAAGAGGTATCTCTTCTCCTTTAAGCTTTCCAGGATAACCACTTCCATCCCATCTTTCATGATGATGTAAAACTGAATCAGCAATATGCATATATTCATCTACAGCTCTCAATATATGATAACCTGTTTCAGAATGTTTTTTTACAGACTCATACTCATTAATTGATAACTCTCCACTTTTATTCAACACTTCAATCGGTATAACTATTTTGCCTATATCGTGTACTTGTGCAGCAATTTCCACTTCTTTTATCATACTCTCTTCAAGATTAAGTTCTCTTGCCAAATCAGCTGCATACTCTGCAACTTTCTTAGAGTGCTCTTCTTCGCCAGCATACTTGTCTTTTAGTGTTTCCAATATAGAGTTAATAGTTTTATTCCTCATTTCTTTACCATGCTTGAGTTTGTTTTGATACATTGCATTTTCAGCATATGTCTTAACCTCATCCATGGTGACACTTTCATCTTCTTTTATTGCATAACCAATTGCTAAGGAAACCGATATAGCCTTTACTTTAGCTTCACTAGCTACTGAAAGAATTCTGTTCTGAATATTCTTTGCTTGATCTTCATTTGTCTTTGGTAAGAATAAAGCAAACTCATCTCCACCAACCCTGCCAACTATGTCTTCACTTCTACAAGATGATTTTAATATCTTAGCAACCTTTTGCAGCAATTTATCACCAGTGGCATGTCCAAAAGCATCATTGGTCATCTTTAGTCCATTTATATCAATCATAAAAACTGCTATTGGATAATTACTCTCTTTTTCTAATTCTTTA
>PWPR01000186.1 GCA_003557085.1 Clostridia bacterium
ACTCCTGAAAATGAACCAATATACTTAATACAAGAGATATGGCCTGATGATTTTGTACCAGGCTGTAATTTTCATGATCAAAGATATAAGGAAGATTATAAAACAGAAGTAAGAATTGTAATAGACGCTTTGCATGGCAACTTAGAAGAGATAGGAAGACCTTTTAGAGCATATGGAAACTATTCGGCAGATGTCAGTCCATATCTATTGGGCATTCTAATAGGTAGAGAGTTTGAGCCTGAAGAAGTAGAAAGTACAAATCTAAGAAGTCCTGAGTTTACAAGTCATATGGGTCAATACGTCTATATAGAAGAAGGAACACCTACAGAAGTATGGTTAGCAGAGCTTTGTGATTATACTCTTGCTTATGCTAACAATACTTATAATTGGCAATATCCAGTAGGTTTTGTCAGTTGGCCTACTTTAGACCCTTTAACTCATCCAACAGAAAGAGAACCATTAGATGTTAGTGCTATTCCGGCTTATAACGATCGTGAAGAGATTATTCATGACAGATTCAAAATAGGAAATGCTAACCTTGCAGGTTTCTTTGGAGCATATCATATTTATCCTAATTACCCAGACTTTATGAATAATGAGCCTGGTTTTGCAGAGTTTAGTGATGAGTTAGGAACTTTTAGATATATAGGTTATTTGTCAGACTTTATTAATATCCATCCAAAATATCCTGCTATTGTGGCAGAGTTTGGTATTTCAACTTCTCTTAATACAGCACATCTAAACCCAGATGGATTTCATCATGGGGGGATTTCTGAAGATGATCAAGGATGGATGATTGAAAGAATGGTTAAAGCGATTATTGATCAAGAGTATGGGGGGGCAATTATTTTTGCTTGGGCAGATGAATGGGCAAAAAAAACTTGGAATACCGAGCCATATATGGCACCTTGGGACAGAAATGTGCTTTGGAAAAACATGATGGACCCAGAGCAAAATTATGGCATTGTTTCAGTAGAACCAGACCATGAGCCATTTAGTGGACATTCTTATAAGAAAATTGAATACAATAATCAAAATGATGGAGTAGGAAGTATAAAATCACTGGAGCTAGATATTGATGAAGCATTTTTCTACTTAGCCTTAGGATTTGATAATGTACCTAAGGTAAATGATCAAGTAGATTGGAGTAAATTTAGTGTATATATTGGTATTGACACTCTAAAGAGAGATTTTGGAGAATTCTATTTGCCAATAAAAACACCAAAACTAGCTTCAGGAGTAGAGTTTTTAGTAAAAATTGATTCACCTGATAAAGCTAAAATACAAGTAATACCACCTTATAATCGTGCGAAATATTCTTTTGAAACAAAAAGACTGGAAAGAGGAGTTTTTGAAGATATTATCGCAGTTGTTAATCGCGAGAGAATAACTTTAGATGGCAGGAGATTCAAAGAATTAGTTAGTAATCAAAGCATATTAAACTATGGACAGTTTGATCCATTTAAAGATGAATATTACTCTCTAGCACATTGGTATTTTGATAACCAAAATCAGAAAATAGTAATGAGATTGCCATGGATGCTACTAGGAGTTACAGATCCATCTAGTGCAATGGTTTATTTTGATGATAGAAAATTCTTAAAAGATCCTGATTCAGCTAATTTTTTAACAGCATATGAAAGATGTGCTGATGAAATGCCTGATTTTAGCCCCGAGGGAGCAGCAGAGATTGAGACTTGGAATAGATTAAGATATACGCAAACAGATGGCTTTAAGTTTTATGTGGCCACTTATTCTGATCAAGTTCTAGATTTTCAACCAAGAAGTGATGGAGCTTTTATAGAAGCAGAGCTATACATCTGGCAAGAGTGGGAAACACCTTCTTATAGATATCGTTACAAGAAGAGTTTCCAGATGCTTTCAGATTATTTTGAAAGTATTAGGATGCCAGAATAGAAGGGGTATGAGATGAAAAGAAAATATATACTCTTAATTTTATTGATAATAATCGCAATTTTTATAATCATCTGGTTTATATTGCCTAAAAGGCCCATTGCTATCCATGTTCATGATAAAACTGTTCCAGAACCAGTAGATTATAGAGAACATAAAGAGCTGTTTTACTTGGCAAAGCATTATCGCTTTACTGATGGACAAGGTAGATTTATGGACTATACTACTGATTATAGTGGTTTTCATCCAGAGGATGACAATAGAAAAGAGAGACTTACTCATGAACTTATTGGAAATGCTAGATTACTTTATTTAGCTGATACATATGGTATTTATGACTATGAAGATGGGTTAATAAGATATGAAGAGAGACTTCCATATGAGCTTATTGATATTGATTTGCTTTTTGGTGGTTTTAATCAAGAAGAAGTAGATGTTATTGAAGAGTTTGCTAATAATCCAGACAATATTATCGTAGGAGAGCATAATGTGTTTGGATATCCTACTTATATCTATGAAAATGCCTCAACAAGGTTGCAAAACCTATTTGGGGTGACTTATGGCGGATGGTTGGTAAGGTATTATGAAGAGCTTGAAGAAGTAGCATATTGGGTTAAGTTATTATATACAAGAATTTACGGTAGAGAATTTGACCTAAAAGGTCCAGCTATTGTTGTAGTTAGAGAAGACTCAAATAGAGCAGGATGGTTTGGAGAACTGCTAATTTTCCAAGATGAAGATTTTGTTAGACAATATCCTACAGTGAACATTGAAAAAGAACACTACTTGACCAAAGGAGCCACAACAAGAGTGCCTTATTTATATTGGGTGGAGGTGTTAGAAGTTACTAATCCACAAGCAGAAGTTTTAGCATATTATGAGTTTCCACTGAGAGAATCTGCTTTAGAAAGACTAAAGAACAGAGGCATTGAACCTCTGATCCCTGCTTTTATATATTTAGATGAACCTGGATATGCAAAGAGGATATATTTCTCTGGAGACTTTGTTGACCAAATTCCAGCACTACTGCCACATTGGCTTACTTATAGTGTCGGCATTCAAAGAGCAATAACATATTTGCCTGGGGTACCTCCTCAATTTAGCTTCTATTTTAGGTGGTATGCTCCTGTGCTAAAAAACATATTAGAACTAGCGGTAATCAATTAAGTTAATTTATAGGAATCCCGGCTAGCTCAAAAGCTTCACTTGGAGTCACAATTCGTATGTCATTTTTCCTATAGCGTAAGTAATAAATTAATTGCTCAAACTCTTGAGTGCCAAATGAATATCTATCATCAGCTGGATCTTCTATCCTATGGAATAATAATCCTATCCATTGATTGTTCAAAATGGCATTGTCAATATAAGTTCTAATTGTTTGAAAACTTGTTTCATTTGTAATTTCATAGAATCCTAAATTATAGCGATCAAAAGGAAACTTATCATAAGTCTCGGGCACATGCCTAGATGATATTGAGGTTTCCTTTATTACTTTTAAAACCCTATCATTTACTACAGAATATGGCACAACAAAGTGATAGCCTCCAAAAGCATCAAATTCACTAATAAAGTTAAAATTAAGTTCGATCTCACGTCTAATTTCTTCTTCCGTTAACATAGTTAAATTTGCATGGGTGTAGCTATGGTTAACAATCTCCCATCCTCCAGCTCTCATTCTTCTAATTTGCTCTCTGCTTAAGTATCTCTCAGTTCCAACTAATGACCCGACTACTCCAACTGCCCCAGATATAGAGGGATCTATCCTGTTAGTTATTTGAAATGCATTAGTGTAATTATCTTCCCAACCATCATCAAACCAAAGAGTTACCATTGGAGCGATACTATTAAAAGCTGAAAGTTTCTTTGTTTCAAAGCTAAAAGTAGTTCCGTCTCTCGCTTGAAAAGCAAACCTAAAATGCCTTATATTATTCCAGCTAGGATTGCCTTGGCCAACACTAAACTGATCTTTTCTGATGATAGCATATCCGTTATTTGCAATAACATCAGGAGTTATATCATAATAAAAGTAATTATTATGCTCTGAGTCAGTTGAAAAATACACACTTATCCAAGAAACATTGCTTGGATTAACAGCATTGAACTCAAGATAAACTGAATCAAGATTTTGAGGTAATGAAATAGGTGAAGAGAAGTCAGTAAATTGACCCTGACTTGTACGTGCTGAGCCAAAGTTTTCCCAAGTCTCTAATACTCTATAGCCTTCTCTTTTATTTACAAGACTATACATGTCTTCATCTTTGTCATTAATCCTCGCTATTAGCTCTATGTCAGGACGACTTTTTATCATTCGCTCGATAAAAACTGTCCTAGAACTCCCTTCCCAAAATACTAAAGAACCTAAAGCTTCAGAAATAAATCTTAGAGGAACCATAGATCTTCCATTTAGTAAAATTGCACTAGTTCCCATATCTACTTGAGATGTTCTTAGTCCATCATTTATAGTAGCAAATCGATTGTTAATAGGAATTTTTATTGTATTACCTTCAAATTCTATTATTACCTCACGCTTACCTTCATCCCAGCTAACTATGCCACCTAGTTCTTGGCTAACAAATCGTATAGGTACTAAAGTGCGAAAATTACTATCAATGATAGGTCTTTGGTCAGGAAAGCTTACTAATCGAAACTGCTCAATAACCACATTGATTCGATCTTCAGCAGACACATTTATATTTGGAGTAACAAAAGCAGTAAGCAAAATTGAGACTATGATAAATACAATTAGTTGCTTTTTCATCAGAGGACCTCCTAGATTGATTTTTTAGTATAATATTAGTATTTTATCCACTCTGCTAAAAACTCTAAGTCTCTATCAGCAGGGCCACCCTCAACCCAATTGGGATACCAGCTATTCACCATTAAATACATAGGTTCATGAGGATATCCTGCAGTGAATCTTACTATAAATTGATCATTTACAAAGTAATCTAGTCTATCAGGATAATAATCAAATCTGTAATTATTAAATGAAGTAGTAGGGTCAAAAGGAAATACCCCAAAATATTCATTACGCTTAGCACCGTTTGCATAGGTTGTTAAAAAATAGTCGCCGCTTTTTTGGTTATAAATTTCAATATCTATTTCAAAATAATAATCTGGTGCTTTATACATAAAAAAACCTGTAATAGACCCTGGCGCATTGGGTAGTTTCATTCTTATTTCATAAGATCCGTAACCCATTAACTCTCTAGATTGCAACTCTCCACTATCAAAAGAGTGTGCAGGCATAATAAGTTTCAGCTTTCCATCCTCAACCTTTACATAATTAGGATTAAAGGTTGTACGTCCTAACTTGTGAGTAGAGCTTTTCCAAAGAGAAAAATCAAGAAACTCGAAGTCTTCTTGCTTATTATATATTCTTATTAAATCAACAGCTTCCAAATAAGTAAGCCTAGTTGAATTAACACTTCCAGGAGATTCATCCCACAAAGAGAAGACAAATCTATAATGCCCACTCATCAGTTTATCTGGTATTTGCCAATGAAATTCAATATTTTCTGTTCCTTTGCTAGAAACCTTGATATGTTTGGCAGGAATGTCATGCCATTTACCTGCAGCATTTTGATAACTAATTCCTGCCCATATTGAAACTTCACTATTATCATTGTTTACAATTTCTGCACTAAAATCTATCTGATCTCCAGCGTAGTAAGTTCCAGTTGGCACTTGATAATTGCTAATCTCTAATTGATGCGAGTCTTCTAAAATTAAAACAGGTATATGTTTATTATGATCATATACTAGTGCATTTAATATCTCATATGTCTGCTGTTTTGTTAGATTGGCATTTAAGTCATTATAGTTAAAGTCAAATGGCAATAAACCAAGGGTATAAGCATTTAGTAAATAGTTAAATGATGAGTGATTTTGATTAATACTTACTACTTGGCTAAGTGACTCTCTGTAATACTCAAGATTGCTGGGTAGGCGATCTTGGGCGTTTGCATGAGCTGCCTTTATAAATAGCTCAAGAGCATCAGCTACTGTAATTAAGCTGTTTTCATCAATCTGTCTTATGTTTACACCACTAAGCCATGTAGATTGCCTAGCGTTTTGATTAATGTCTTCTAGCCATGTGCTATTTAAGCTTGTTCTCTGCCAATTACTAAAAGTAACTCCAATAGATGCTATAAGCTCTAGATAAGTAATTGGACTTCCACCAACTAAGTCAATTCTCTTATTTGATAAGACTACATAATTATCAAGATCACCTTTAATTGGTAAGGTATCAGGTGAGACTTCATTTCTAGGAAAGTTTTGATACAAGGCTAAAAAGACAAATATAATAATAATTAGTGCTAACAAGTTTTTTATCTTAAGATCCATAATTTAATTACTTACCTAGCTCAGCCAGATAAGATTCTCCTTATATTAGTTAATAATTTATAAAATAGTCTAGTTATAGGTTTTTGCACTATAAGTTCTCTTAAATTGAATAGAATAAAAATTAGTACTAAGTATATATATTTTACACTAAAAATCGAAGATAGGCTATTTTTATAATTAAGCTAGTCAACAAATTAAGTTAAAATTAAATATTCTGAATATTATTTATTATCCAAGAAACAAACAGTTTTAAATGATTCAGATATATATTATCTTTGTGCTATGCTATGATATATAAAAATGTATATAGGATGGTTCAGATGAGAAGTGATTGCACAGTAATGAGCAAAATTATAAAATTTGCCAAAGAGAATAAAAGTATAAGAGCTGTATATATGAATGGATCTAGGACAAATCATAATGCTCCAAGTGATATTTTTAGGGACTTTGACATTGTCTATGTAGTAGAAGACATAAAGCCTTTTAGAATAGATAAATCTTGGATTAATTATTTTGGGGACATTCTCATTATGCAAGAGCCAGACTTAAACGATAAGCTTTTGGGTAGAAGTGTTAGTATTGATGAGAGATATGCCTTTATGATGCTTTTTAGCGATGGTATTAGAATAGATTTGTCCTTCCAAAGCATCAGTAAAGCTAAAAGAGCTATTCTAGAAGATAAGTTAGTATTAAAATTGTTAGATAAAGATCAATTACTACCAAGTTTAGGTTATCCAACTGATATTGATTACCATATAAAAAAACCTAGTGAAGCAAGATTTACTACCAGATGTAATGATTTTTGGTGGTGTATGCAAAATGTTGCCAAAGGTTTATGGAGAGATGAAGTTCCTTATGCAATGGAAATGTTTAATAGTATTATCAGGATGCACCTTAATGAAATTATTGACTATTATATAGGTATAGAATATAACTTTTCGGTAGCTAGTGGAAAGATGAAAAAATATTTTAAGCGCTACTTACCAAAAGAGTACTACGATAGATATTTAGCGACATATTCAGATGCCAAAGCAGACAATATTTGGAACGCAATATTTGTAGCGTGTGACTTGTTTAGTGACTTAGCACAAACTGTAGCAAGCAATTTAAACTTTAACTATAACATGTCAGAAGAGAAAGCAATGAGAAGTTATTTAGTAGCAGTAATGAAGCTTGACGAGAAGTCAGACAAAATTTTTTAAATCTAGGAGGAAGTAAACTGATGAAAAAAGAGTTCCCAATATTAGAGTTTGATTGTAGCCGCGATGTGATAATTGACCCACAGAAACATTTCAAGAAGCTTGATATTCCCAAAGCTTGTGTTATTACTTTTTTTAGAGATGTCATCCAAGACATGTTTTTAAGAAAGAGACTTGTCCAAGTAGCAAATATTCATTCAGAAACTGTTGATATCCCTGTATATAAAACAGAGTTGAATGGTGAAGAAATTTGCTTAGTACAAGGATACCTAGGCTCTGCTGGAGCAGCAGCTCAATTGGAAGAGCTAATTGCGATGGGGTGTGAAAAGTTTATTGTGTGTGGTGGAGCTGGGGTATTAGTAAAAGATACAAAAGTTGGGGATTTAATATTGCCAAAGAGTGCTGTTAGAGCAGAAGGAGCCTCATATCATTATTTAGAGCCATCAAGAGAGGTTAAGATGAATGAAGAAGCTTTCAACCATTTAACTAGTGAACTAAAGCTAAGAGGTATTCCCTTTAGAGTTGGTAAAACATGGACAACAGATGCGTTTTATAGAGAAACAAGAGGAATAGTAGATATTAGAGTAGAAGAAGGATGTATAGCAGTTGATATGGAAGCGGCAGCATATTTTGCAGTTGCAGAGTATCAAAACGTAGTGCTAGGCCAAATATTATATGGTGGCGATGATTTGAGTGGCGAAGAGTGGGATTCTCGTAAATGGAAGAGAGAAGATATTAGAAGAAACTTAGTGGAACTCTCTATGGATATTTGCTTGAAAATGAAGTAATGAAAATAATTCTAAGTAGAAAAGGATTTGATTCTGCCACAGGAGGATACCCAAGTCCTATAATGCCAGATGGAGTGTTGCTTAGCATGCCTATTCCTGATTTAAGCGGAGAAATTAAGTACGCTGAGTTGAAGCATGGTAAACTATCTTACTTAGAAATATTAAGGGACTTAATAGGCAAGTCGCTAATATTAAACAAAGAAAGACATGATTTGAATGAAAATCTTTCATGCCATTTAGATCCTGACTTGATTGAAAAATCATATCAAAGAAGAATAGGTTGGCGAGGTGCTTTTGGACAAAGAGGTGCAGCTGAAACCCACTTAAGAAATAACGAAGTAACAAGCGGAGACATATTCTTATTCTTTGGCTGGTTTAGAGAAACTGAGTATAAGAAGAGATTAATCTATTCTAGTAATGATAAATTAGGAAGACATATAATTTATGGATACCTTCAAGTTGGCGATATTATTGATTTAGCCAAGGAAGAAGGGTATCCAAAGTGGCTAGATTATCACCCTCATATCAAAGGTAGTTCAGAAAGTAATCGTATTTACCTTGCTAGAGATTATTTGAGCTTTGCAGATAAAGTTAGCGGATATGGAAGCTTTTTATATAATAAGCATCTTGTATTAACAATGCCAGGTTACTCAAGGTCAAAATGGAACTTGCCAGAAATATTTAAAGACGTAAATATTACTTATCATAATAGCAACTCTTGGAAAGAGAACTACTTTCAATGTGCTTATAGAGGACAAGAGTTTGTAATAGAAGAAAATAGCAAAATCAACGATTATGTAAAGAAACTAATAATTAATAGTGAAAGGGTCTAAAAATGAGCTTTGAAAATGATAGAAAAGAAATACTTGAAAGACTCAAAATTGGTAAAGAGATGATATATTTAAGTAAAGAACAGTGTGAGAACATTGGACTAAGTACCAAAGAGATTATTGGTTTAGTAGAAACAGCTTTATCAGAGCATGGAAAGAAAAATTATGATATGCCAGCAAAAATTGGAGTACATCCTCAAGACAAGTCTTTCTTTCATGCTATGCCAGCTTATTTGCCTAAGGTCAAAGCAGTTGGGATGAAGTGGGTAGGTAGTTACCCAGATAATGAGCATGAGTTTGCACTGCCTCAAATTACTGGACTCTTAATTCTTAATGATGTATTGTCAGGCTTGCCTATTGCGGTTATGGACTCAGTTTGGATAACAGCAATGAGAACACCAGCAGTGAGTGCTATAGCTGCTAAAAAGTTACACGAAAATGCTAAGACTTTTGGCATGTATGGTTGTGGAGTGCAAGGGATTGAGCATGTGAGGTATATCCAAGAAACTCTAAGTGAGTTAGAAGAGATATATATTTATGACATCAAAGAAGAAGCTATGGATAATTTGATTGAGTCAGTAGAGATGAAAGACGGTATAAAAATTATAAAAGGAAAAAGTATTAAGGAGCTAGCTGAGAAGTGTGAGGTGCTCTGTTCAGCAACTGTTATACTCAAAGATCCTTTAGCAGCTGTAAAAGATGAGTGGATACGTCCAGGTCAAACTATTTTAGCTTGTGATTTAAACACATTCTTTGATCCAAAGACTAGCAAAAGGGCAGATAAGTATATTGTTGATAGTGACACATCACATCAATTGCTTGATAAGCAAGGATATTTTCCAGATGGCTTGCCAGAAATATACTGCGAAACAGGTGAAATAGTGGCTAATCTGAAAGTTGGCAGAGAGTCATCTGACGAAATTATAGTCTGCTCTAATATAGGAATGGCAGTATGTGATATGGTACTAGCTAGAAAAATTTTTGATATAGCATTAAGAGAAAAAGTGGGAACAATTTTGCCGTTATAAGAAGCTATTAAGCTTTTTTTTTTGCTATGTATATAATTTATATTTATTGGACACATAATACATGGTTATGTTAGAATGTTTTCAGTAATTAAATGGAGAGTTTTAAAATGAATAGTTTGAATAAGATAGTTGAAAAATTTGAAGATGCTAAAAGGAACTCTGTAGTAGATCTGAAGAGAAAAAAAGAAAATGGAAAGAAGATTGTTGGCACGTTTTGCGCCTTTACACCAAAAGAAATAATTATAGCAGCAGACGCAATTCCTGTATCATTATGTGGCATGAAAAATGAGCCAATCAGTGCTGCTGAGCAACATTTGCCGCGAAACTTGTGTCCTTTGATTAAATCTAGTTATGGGCATGCTATTACTGATACCTGTCCTTATTTCTATTTTTCAGATTTGCTGGTAGGAGAAACTACCTGTGATGGAAAAAAGAAAATGTATGAATATCTAAATAATATTAAAGAAATACATGTAATGCAATTGCCACAAACTTTAGACAGAGAAAGTTCATTGTCTTATTGGCAAGAGGAAATGAAACTGCTTGCAGAAAAGTTAGAAGAACGATTTAATGTGGAGATAACTCAAGAAAAGTTAATAGATGCTATTAGATTGTGTAACAAAGAGCGCCTTGTGATGCAAAAGCTCTTTGGATTAGGAATGAATCAGCCGCCTCTAATATCGGGCTATAATATGTTGAAAGTCATTCAAGGAATAGGGTATCAAGAGTTAAGCGATGACTATCTAACATATTTAGAGGAGTTAATAGATGTTCTAGCAGTAAATAACCAAAAGGTAGACAATGCAAAAAGAATTTTAATCACAGGATGTCCTCTTGGAGCAGATACAGAAAAAGTAGTAAGGATTGTTGAGCAAAGTGGAGGAGCTGTGGTTGCTTATGAAAATTGTACTGGCCTTAAAGCGAAGATGGAGTTGGTTAAAGAAAGTAGTGACCCATATCATGCATTAGCTAAGAAGTATCTTAATATCGGATGCCCATGCATATCACCCAACAAGAAAAGATTTAAGATGATTGAAGAATTAATTTATGAGTATAATATTGATGGAGTTATTGATGTCATATTGCAGTCATGCCATCCTTATAGTGTTGAAACTTATGGCCTAAAAGAGTTTACACTTAAAGAATGTCAAACACCTTACATAAGTGTTGAAACTGACTATTCCAGTTCGGATTTAGGGCAGTTAATGACGAGAATTGGCGCTTTTATAGAAATGCTTTAAGAGGAGACCAACTATGAATAGTATTGGTATTGATGCTGGTTCAACAGCAGTAAAACTTGCTATCTACGATGGTAAAGAGTTTGACTTGAGAATAAGACCTACAGGCTGGAGTCCAAAGGAAACTGTGTCTAAAATGTTAGAAGACATTGAGAATGAAAAATATATAGTGACAACAGGATATGGTCGAATGTCTATAGCAAATTATGATAAAAGAGTCACCGAGATTACATGTCATGGGAAAGGCGCCAATTATTTAAGAGAGCAAACAAGAACAATTATAGACATAGGTGGACAGGACTCAAAAATTATTAGAGTAAATAATAAAGGACAAGTAATTGATTTTTTAATGAATGATAAATGCGCAGCTGGAACAGGAAAGTTTTTGGAGATGACATGTCATCTCTTGGAGAAAGATATTAGAGACTTAGATGAATTTGTTAATTCAACTAATCCTGCTAATATAAATGCTATGTGTGCAGTTTTTGCAGAGTCAGAGATAATAAGCTTGTTAGCAAGTGGAGAGAGATTAGAAGATATAGCAGCTGGTGTTATCGATTCAATTGTTAAGAGAACACTTAGCTTAATCGGCAGAGTAGGATTTGATGAGGATATCTTTTTTTCGGGTGGCTTGTCTAGAAGTAAAGTAATTCGCAAATGTTTTGAAAACACTTTAAAGAAAAAGATTCATACACATAAGCATAGCCAGTTTACTGGTGCTATCGGAGCAGCTTTAATTGGTTACGAAGTCATGCTAAAAGAAGATTAATGGTTGCATTAAGCAGCTATTAGTCTTTTTTTTGTTACAAAAGCAAAATTATTGACCACCTTGGTCAATAATGCTATGATAAAAATAGACCACATTGGTCAGTATGGTGTTAAGGAAGGAAGAATGCCTATGATTGACGCTTTTCACAATCTATCAAAGAAAAAGCAAGACAAAGTTATTAATGCTGCTTTATTAGAGTTTATCAATAACGGATATCATAATGCTTCTACTAATAATATTGTTAATAATGCTGGCATAAGTAAAGGAATGCTTTTTTATTATTTTGAAAGTAAGAAAAAGCTTTTTGAGTATTTGATAATGTATTGTATAAAAATTGTTGAGAATGATTTTTTGAGTAAAGTGAATTATCAAGAAAGAGATTTTATTAAAAGATACCGAGATGCATCTAAAAGGAAACTACAAATTCACAAGAAGAATGAGCATGTTCTTAATTTTTTAGGTTCATTGTTTTTGGATGGTTATGCTACAGTTCCAGATGGCTTATCAAACAAGCTCATTAGAATGTCGGAAAGTCTTGTTAGTAACTTGCACAAAAATATAGATACGTCTTTGTTTAGAGAAGATATTGATGAAGAGAAAATCATGAAGTTTATTATGTGGACTTTTGAGGGATACCAAGCTGAACTTATAGAAAAGCTTAAAAGGAAGAAGTTAAGTGAAGTAGATTATGATCCATATTGGGAAGAGTTTGATGAGTATATCGAAGCACTAAGAAAACTTGTCTATAAATAGTAGAAGGAGATGGAGATATGTCTATTCTTAGAGTTGATGGTCTTGTTAAGAGTTATGGTGATGTTATGGCTTTACAAGGAATTGATTTAGAAGTAGGTCAAGGAGAAGTGTATGGATTTATTGGTCCCAATGGAGCAGGGAAAACTACAACTATACGGGTTATGCTAGGAGTGTTGAAACCTGATTCAGGAAAGGTTAAAATTTTTGGCCAAGATGCTTGGAAAGATGCAGTTGATATCCATAAAAGAATTGCCTATGTACCTGGAGAGGTCAGTTTATGGCCAAACTTAACTGGCGGGGAAGTAATTGATTTGTTTGTTAAACTTCGTGGTAGTAATCATGAGAGTTTACGAGAAGAGCTAATTGAAAGATTTGAGCTTGATCCTAGTAAGAAGTGTGGAACTTATTCTAAGGGTAATAGACAAAAGGTAGCTTTGATAGCAGCTTTTGCTGCTAAAGCAGACTTGTATATTCTAGATGAGCCAACTAGTGGCTTAGATCCATTAATGGAAAGAGTTTTCCAAGAGTGCATAAGGGAAATCAAAAAGGAAGGCAAAAGTGTTTTTCTATCTAGTCACATTCTTTCTGAGGTAGAAAGGCTTTGTGATAAGATAAGCATTATCAGACAGGGTAGAATTATAGAATCTGGAACACTTAATGACTTAAGACATCTAACGAGAACTCAAATAGTAGCGGAAACTAAAAACAATGCTAAAGAACTTAATTCTCTGCAAGGCATTTATGATTTAGTTATAGATAGTAACAAGTATAGGCTCCAAGTTGAATCAGCTGAACTTGGAAAGGTAATTAAGTATCTAAGTCAATATGAGATAGTTAGCTTTGAAAGCTCACCTCCTAAATTAGAAGATTTATTTATGCATCATTACTCAGGGGCAGGGAGTGATGATTAATGAAAGAGAAGTTTTTAGGAACAAAGGTGCTAGTTAAACACATAATAAAGAGAGATAGAGTTAGAATACTGCTCTGGATACTAGGCATAGTAGGATTTAATATTGCTGTTGCAATCGCTTTTCCAAATTTATACCCTAGTCAAGCAGACTTGCAAATAATGGCTGAAACTATGAAGAACCCTGCAA
>PWPR01000152.1 GCA_003557085.1 Clostridia bacterium
TTATTATCATTAATATTGCTAATACTTTCTGCAATATTTTCACCCACAAGTAATCCAGCAACACTAACTGAACTCCCAAAAAATTTATTTTCTACAGGCAGCACTTGATACTCAAAACTATCATTAATATCTCTTATAGCTTCTAATAACTCTTTGATATAGTTTGCTGCTAGAGTCCCAGTTATAATATAATATTTGCTAGTAAAATTTTTCTTTCTTATTATATCATTATATATGTTTAATGCATTAGAAAATTCATTAATAAATAATCTCATCATACCAATTCCATTTTCTAGCTGAAGATAATCTGCATAATAATCCTCTTCAGGCATTGCAAGTTCTGCTTTGGCATAGATTTCGTCAGAGACAAAGACAATATTTTCTTTTGAATAATATTGGTTTGCAATATTAATGACACTTCTAGCATTTTCTTTTGTCATAGGTTTTATCTTATCTAACTCATCTCTAAATTTTGTAAGACCAACTGGAACAATTGCTATGGACAAAATACTTGGCATAAACTCATGTAAATCCTCCAAAGTCTTATCCAATGCTTTGCCATCATTAAATCCTGGTACTACGACAATTTGAGTATGAAAGTTTATTTTCCCCTTTTTAAGTTTTTTGAGAAGGCTTATAATTGAGAATTGTTTAGTTCTGCCTAGAAGTAGATCTCTTTCTTTACCAGTTTGATGAACTGATATATATAAAGGAGATAAATTGTACTTAATTATTCTTTCAATATCATTTTCATGCAAATTAGTACCAGTTATATAACTTCCAGATAAAAATGACAGCCTGTAATCATCATCCTTTACATATAGTGTATTTCTCAAATTCCTTGGCATTTGATTAATAAAGCAAAAAACACAATTGTTCTGACATCTTTTAATCGGCTCTATAGTAGGTGGATCAAATATAATACCCAAATCTTCATTGAAATCTTTATCAATTTCAAAAATGTAGATATCTCCATTTTGCTTTTCTACTTCTAACTCTACAAAATTATCCGATGTATTGATAATAAAGTCAATAATATCTCCAAGTAACTCCCCATTTAAACTTTTAACAATATCACCAGGCTCAAGGTTTATCTCCTTTGCTATACTCTCATCTTTGACATTTCTTATTAAACCTTTAACCACAAAATCACCTTCACTCAACATTTTATATATAAGTAATATTTATGTCTATATATTAGACACGCTTGTATTTATTATACCATGAATTAGCAATAAAAAAACACCGATTCCCTTCTCCAAAACTTTCAGCTGTGCTGTGTATTTTAAGAAGATCTTTTACGGCATTAATTAATAAAATTTCTATTGTTTAGCTAAATAAAAATAGATTGGATACTTTTCATAAAAGTAAATGATATTGAGTTTTTCTTACAAATATTCAAACCCTCTAAGTTAATAAGAGAATAATCTTATACTGTTAAAACATATCAATTATCCAATCCTATAAGTTCTTGTTATATCTCTATAGCACTTTTTTATTATAAATTTCCGTTTGTCAAATTAAACTAGAAAGAATTAATAAAAATGGCGCATTATGAAAGCACAAAATCAAAAACTACAAGAAACTTTTAACTATGTCTGCTTAGTAACCTAATTTTTAATTAATTTCTTAATTATCAAATATAATATTACTATGAATGTGATCATTGACACTTTTAACTAAGTATAATTATTTATTAAATAAAACAAAAAAGAGTGTGTAAATGGAAAGTTTAAGCTATCCGTTTACACAACTCTAAGTTTTCTAAATATGATTACTCTTGAGGCTCCTCATTGGAATCTTCAACAATATCCTCAACTTCTTCACCATTTTTCTTCTTAGCTTTGTTTAGTAAATCTCCAAACATATCGCCAAGTGTAACACTTGCATTTTCTGTATGTCCAGCTGATGGCTTTCTTCTATTGTTTGAAGAACGTCCTCCACCTTCTCTTTCCTTACGAGCTGGTCTCTCAGTAGTTTCTTTTAAGCTTAAGCTAATTCTTTTTTCTTCTTTATTAACGCTTAAAATTTTAACTTTAATTTCATCCCCAGGTGTAACAACATCTTCAGTTTTCTCTACATGGTTCCATGCTAATTGAGAAATATGAACTAAGCCTTCTACTCCTGGTTCTAGTTCTACAAAAGCTCCAAAACTAACTGTTCTAACAACTTTACCTTGTACAATTTCACCTGACTCATAGTTTTTATCAACTTTTGTCCAAGGATCATCAGAAACTTGTCTTATTGATAAAGAAACTCTTTCATTTTCTTCATCAACACCAAGTACTTTAACTTTTACCTCATCACCTTCATTTAGAACTTCAGAAGGATGTTCTACTCTACCCCAAGATAGCTCAGAAATATGTACAAGCCCATCTACAGCTCCTACATCAACGAAAGCTCCAAAGTTAGTAATTCTTTGAACAATACCATCAATAACTTGACCATCTTCTAAATTATCCCAAGTCTCTGATTGAGTCTTTTGGAACTCTTCTTCTAAATAAGCTTGTCTAGATAATACTACTCTTCTTTTTTGCTTATCAATTTCAATTACTTTTGCAGTAATGTCTTCTCCTGAGAAAACTGATAAATCTGGAACATAATTCCTATCTACTAAAGATGCAGGTAAGAAAGCTCTCATACCCATAACATCGACTAATAAGCCGCCTTTAACAGCTTCTACTACTCTACCTGTTACGTTTTCTTTATTGTCATAAGATTCTTTAACTCTGTTCCAAGCAGCAATAGATTCTGCTCTACGACGTGACAATACAGGATTACCATTATCATCACTTACTCTTAGAACAAATACTTCTATTTCATCTCCTTCTGCTACTAAGTCAGAAGGAGTTAATGTTCTATCGTTAGTTAGCTCACGAAGTGTTATAATCCCTTCAGATTTATAACCAATATCTACTAATACCTCATCATCATTTACGCGAACAACGGTACCTTTAACTAAGCTACCTTTTTTAAGAGATGCAAAATCATCATTTAGCATATCTTCCATATTAGTAGGTTGTTCTTCTTCAGTATCATCAGCTTCAAGAGTCTCTACTTCCTCTTCTTCAGCTTCTTCTTCTACTTCGCTAACTTCTTCTTCAACTTCTTCTTCAACTTCTTCAGTAATTTCTTCAACTTTTTCTTCAATTACTTCTGAAGTGTCTTCAGCAACCTCTGTAGTTTCTTCTACAGATTCTACTACTTCTTCTTCTTTTAACTCTTCAACAACATTGTCTTTTTCTAGGTTTTTTTCCATCTGCACAATGACCTCCTTGATCACCCAGTCCGGGGTAGAGGCTCCTGCTGTAACACCAATTTTGAGATCAGTTTCTTTAAACCAACTAAAATCTAAATCTGACGCATTTTCAACATGATAAGCACGTACTCCGGTCTGGCTACACAATTCGTGTAATCTTCTGGTATTGGAACTATTATATCCGCCCACAATTAGCATTATATCAACTTCACGCGCTAAGTCAACACTTGCACGTTGTCTAATTGTAGTTGCAGGACAAATTGTCTGAAAAATCTTTAAATTTCGAAATTTCTTAACAATTCTACCGTTTATTCTGTTCCATTTTTCGGTATTTGCGGTTGTTTGACAAAC
>PWPR01000169.1 GCA_003557085.1 Clostridia bacterium
AATATATGATATGGACCAACTTCCCATTTGAGTCAATAAATAAAGATCTGTCTGCTTATCAACTAGGGGCATATGTATTAGATAGATTAGGGATAGATAAGGGTATCTTTAATACCTTCCATCAAAATAGAATTAATTCAGAAAATTATCACAGAGAACTTCATGCTCTTCAATTTGATGTTCTTTTTGGTGAGAATTATATTGCTAGTAAGGTTTATGATACAAAGGAAATGCAAATGGGTTTGTTTGAGATACTAATTGAGAATGTAATGCAAAATGACGAGAAGCAATATATTTTAGGGAAGAACTTTACAGAATATAGTGTTTTAGAGGTAGATGGTAAAAGAGTAGATACTGATTATGTAAGTAGCACAAAACTAGTTACTGAGAAAGTTGATGATTTTGAGACTATACAAGTTTTCCAAGTTGGAATGAAAGATGTAGTTCTAAGAGAGTCAAATATTTATAAGGTGAATAAGCCTCAAGATTGATTAATACAGTCTTGAGGCTTCTTTTTATGATTCTGTTATTGCCTTAATCCGCTTGCTTATTGGAGGATGTGAATAAGTTAGTTTTACAACTAGAGGGTGTGGGTTTAAATTAGAGAAATTTTCCTTTGCCAAGACTTTAAGTGCACTAATCATGCTATTCCTTTGGTAGTTTTTTACTGCAAATAAATCTGCCTTATATTCAGCTTTTCTAGAGAGATAACTGATTGGAATGTTTAGTATTATGCTAAGAGGTTGCATAAGTATTCCAAAAAGGACAATTGCGAAACCATAATGAACAGAGTTAAATCCAAAGGCTTGTGCGAGCATATCTGACTCTAAAAATATAGTTAAAATTGCTATGAATATACTTAGTTGCACAGCTGAGAGTAGGAAGTTTTTGATTATATCTTTATTTTTATCATGACCTATTTCATGAGCTAGGATACTAACAATTTCATCATCACTGCATTTCTCAAGCAAAGTATCATACAAGACTATATGTTTAAATTTACCAAACCCAGAAAAGAAAGCATTTAGCCTGGAAGACCTTTTTGATGCATCCATGACACTTATTTGCTTAACTTGATATCCAGTAGCTTTTGCTAAATCGTTAATTTTTTCATACAATGAGTTTTCTTCTAAAGGAGTGAGTTTATTGAATATTCTTATAAATACTTTAGTGTATAATATATTAGCTATCAGTGATATAAGCATTATCGTAAGCCAACCATAAAGCATAAAGCTTTGGCCTTGATTTTGATAAATCATAAACAAGAGATACAAGATGCCTCCACCTAAAACAACAGTAAGAAGTATTGTTTTTACTTGGTCTAGTAGAAACGTTTTCACTGTTCTTCTATTAAAACCATATCTTTCTTCAATGCTAAAAATGCTATAAATATTAAACCCAATACTTAAGAGGTAACTAATTACAAAGTAGACTAGCAAAAAAGCTAAACTTTGCATAATGAGATTATCAGAAACATTATCAGTTATATCAGCAATCTTAGGGAATAATCCTAGTGATAGGAAAGCTATAATAACTATGGTGCCAAAAGTGTTTTCAATGATTGATATTTTTCGCTTTTCCATAGTATAAGATAGCCATTTGCTGTAATCTTCCTCATCATAAATATCAGTAACATTGTCAGGTATCGGATTATCTTTATGTTTATAATTAAGATAGATTAATAAGTTTTCTAGTATGAAAACAATTAGGATAATAAATATTGTAAATAGTAGCATGAAAAAACCCTCCTTATCAGGGTTATTATATACTTAAAACTGAAAAATAAAAAGTGCCCCGAAGGACACAGAATTAAAGTTGATCTTCATAGCCATATCTAAGTCTTCTATATTCTCCAGTTTCGGTATTAAGTTGGTAGACATTGAAGTTGGTTTTAATATCAAATCCTTCACTATGAGATGCTAAGTTTAGAGAAGCTGAACCATTTTCTCCACTTTGTATTCTATGAAACACATGAGTTGGCCAAGATAAGACAGCTCCGCCTTTTACAACTAACTCTCCATTATGATAGATTTCATTTGGTCTTACGATAAACTTTTCAACCTTACCATGTTCTTTATTATATAGCCAGACATGCCTTTCTCCATAAAGAACTATTAAATGATCTGATTGATTAGGGTGCATATACCAAGTTGTTTCAATATCATCAACAGGGCCTGGGCTCTTAGCACTCTTTTCATGCAATACTCTATCTATAGAACTTATATGAGAAATAGTATCCATTGGATATAAGTCAAAAATAACACCAGGAGTTTTTCTAAAAAGCTTCATCTCTATTATTTTATATAGCCCTTTGACTTCTTTTAAAATCACAATATTTCCTCCTTTGTTTAGTACACCCTTTTATTTTAATATAATAAAGTAGATTTAGCAATGAAATGAGTTAGCCAGGTAAATATGATTTATTGTATAATAGTAACGGGAGAAAAAGGAAAAGAGTTGATTAGTTTGCATTATGTATATATTGTCAGATGCCAAGATAACACTCTCTACACAGGTTATACGACAGATATTGATAGAAGAATCGCAGAGCACAATCAAGGCATAGGAGCGAAGTATACAAGAGGAAGGTTGCCTGTAAGTCTTGAATATGTTGAAGAATATCAGAGTAAGAGTCAGGCTTTAAGTAGAGAGTATGAGATTAAAGCAATGAAAAGAATAGATAAACTTAAACTATTAGAAAGTTGGGGTGAAAGATAAGCAAGTCTTATCTGAAATATGAAAAGATCAGAAATAAACAAAGCCATAAATTTTGCAAAAAAAGGACTAGCGCTATACAAATTTAAATTACCAACGTTTGGGTATTGGGAAGTAGAAGATTTTTTAAACCAAGATGGTATAGAAGAGATAGTGGAGTTGATGCTAGGCTGGGATGTCACTGATTTTGGTTTAGGCGACTTTGATAGTGTTGGAGCTGTACTATTTACTTTAAGGAACGGGAACTTGGACAATACCTTAGGAGTGCCATATGCAGAGAAACTAATAATTTTAAAAGAAGGACAAAGACTTCCTCTTCATTGTCATTTGCAAAAAACAGAAGATATTATTAATCGTTTTGGAGGAGTTTTATCTATTACGCTGTTTGAAAGTGAAAATGGAGTTCTTGACAAACAAAAAGAAGTAGAAGTGAGCATAGATGGTATGAAAAGAATTTATCACCCTGGCGAAGAGATTTTACTAGAAGCTGGTCAAAGCATAACTATTAGGCCAGGCCAGTATCATTTCTTTGGTGCAAAAGTAGGGTATGGAGATCTGATATGTGGAGAGGTTTCTTCTATTAATGATGATTTAGTGGATAATTATTTCACAGAAAAAATCAATAGATTTTCCAAAATAGAGGAAGATGATAAGCTTAGACATTTATTATGTAATGAATATAAAGAGGTGTTAAAGTCATGAGATATGACATCATTGGAATTGGTGAGCTTTTGATAGATATGACAGCTGTATTTGAATATGATGGTATTAAGTATTTACCTAATCCTGGTGGTGCTCCAGCTAATTTTTTAGCAATGGCCCAAATTCTAGGAGCTAAAACTGCTTTTCTAGGAAAAGTAGGAGATGACTATTTTGGTCACAAACTAAGTGGAACATTAGAGGAAATAGGTATTAATACTGAAT
>PWPR01000106.1 GCA_003557085.1 Clostridia bacterium
AGTTAGACGCAAAAGAGTGGAACATTATCAAAAGACATTCGAGAGCTGGTTATACCTATTTAAAAGACAAGTATCACATGTCTTACAAGTGCTATGAGGGTGTTCTACATCATCATGAGCGCTGGGATGGATCAGGCTATCCATCTGAGTTAAAGACTACTCAAATTTCTCTCTTTGGAAGAATCATAGCCATAGCAGATGTTTATGATGCCCTTATTTCTGACAGACCATATAGAAAAGGATTTGCTCCATACGAAGCTCTTGAGTATATTTTTGCTGGTGGAGACTCTTTATTTGATATGAATTTGGTTGAGAAATTTGCTAGTAAAATACAACCTTATCCAGCAGGAACAATAGTGAACTTATCAAATGGATTTACTGCTATTGTTATTGAAAATAAAGAAGGAAGAGGAGCACGTCCTTTAGTAAGGGTATTTAAAGATGGTAGCAGAAAGATCAAACCTTTTGATTTAGATTTATGGGATAGCAAAACTCGCTCAATAACAATTACTGGCATCGAAGAGTCTTAAGGAGGTTATGCTAATGAGTATCATTAAAAAATATAATGTATCCTACCATCCTGAGAAAGCTATTAGGTATAGTAAGCATGACTTACCTCTCTCTGATACACCTCAAAACTCTACTATAAGCACTAATGACCAAAAAGAAAAGCAACTTGCAGAGTTAAAGAATGAAAAAAAGAAGATTATTGAAAGCACAAAACTTAAAGCAAAAGAAATTCTTCAAAAGGCAAAGGAAGAAGCTGAATTAATAAAAACTGATGCCTATGCAAAAGCTCATGATAAAGGCTATGTACGAGGCTATGAAGAAGGATTTGAAAAAGGATATAAGGAAAAACATGCAGATTTAGAGAAGTCTTTAGCAGATGTAGCTACTGCTAAAAAAATTAATAATGAGATATATCAAGATTACATTTATCAGGCAGAAGAGGATATTCTAGAGATAATTGTAACTTTAACGGAGAAGATAACTAATCAAGAACTTTCAGTAAATAGAGACATTATTAACAACCTAGTAACTGAAGCTATAGAGAAGTGTACTAAGAGAGAGAAAATTGTAGCTAGGGTTTCTGAAAATAATTTTTCTACTGCTGAAGAGAATAAGTATCAAATTATTCAAAAAACTACTGGCCTAGAAACATTAAAAATTTTTGCAGATAAGGACCTTAGTGACAATGAAGTAATAATAGAAACTCCTTATGGGGATATTTCAAATAGCTTAGATGCAAAACTAGAAAATATTAAAGACTCTCTTAAGTCTATGATAAAACGACTGCGAAATAATTCAGAATAGGTGGCAAAATGCAAAATAGAGTGGACCGATATTTATCAATAATTAATGACTGTAATAAAATAGAGTATTATGGAAAGGTTAGTAAAGTTGTCGGGCTTACCATTGAATCAAAAGGGCCAGAAGTTAATATATGTGAGTTATGTCACATTGAAACTTCAAAAAATGATCGGATTACAGCTGAAGTTGTAGGTTTTAGTGAGGATAATGTTTTGCTTATGCCTTTAGGTGACATGAAAGGAGTCGGCCCAGGCAATAGGGTTATATCAAGAAAAGAAGTTTTGAAAATAAAGGTAGGTAACGAGCTAGTTGGTAAAGTTCTTGATGGCCTTGGTAACCCAATAGATGGCTCATCTATTGAAGAAATAGAGAAATGCTTAGAAATAGAAAGAGATGTACCTCATCCTTTGATGAGAAGAAGCATAGAAGAGCCAATGTTTTTAGGTATTAAAGCTGTAGATGGCTTACTTACTCTTGGAAAAGGACAAAGAATAGGAGTTTTTGCTGGAAGTGGGGTTGGTAAGTCAACACTTCTTGGTATGATTGCTAGAAATGCTCAATCTGACGTAAATGTTGTAGCATTAATTGGTGAGCGTGGTAGAGAAGTGAAAGAGTTCTTGGAAAAAGATCTAGGTCCAAAAGGACTTGCTAGGTCCGTAGTAATAGTTGCAACATCGGATCAACCAGCACTAATAAGGCTTAAAGCAGCTTTTACAGCCACAGTTATTGCAGAATATTTTCGAGATCAAGGCAAGGATGTGTTGCTTATGATGGATTCATTAACAAGATTTGCAATGGCTCAACGTGAAGTTGGACTTGCTTCTGGAGAGCCTCCGATTTCTCGTGGTTATACCCCTTCAGTTTTTAGCATTCTACCAAAACTACTTGAAAGAGCTGGACAATCTGATAAGGGTTCCATAACAGGGATTTATACCGTCTTGGTAGATGGAGATGATTTCAATGAGCCTATCACTGATGCAGCACGAGGCATACTTGATGGCCATATTATTTTATCAAGAAAACTTGCTAGTCAAAACCAATATCCAGCAATAGATGTCTTAGAAAGTGTCAGTAGAGTCATGAAAGACGTTATAGATAATGACCATATTAAAACTGCCTCTAGATTTAAATCAATACTCGCAACTTATAGAGATGCTGAAGACCTTATAAATATAGGTGCCTATGTCAAGGGTAGCAACCCAAAAATAGACCATGCTATAAAGATTATCGATAAAATGCGCGAGTTTTTAAAACAAGATGTTGATGAAAAATACAATGCTGAAAAAATCTTGCAAACTCTAAAAGTTATTATGTCTAATTAAAGGTGAGATAAATATTCATGAAAAAGTATAAATTTGGATTACAATCATTGCTCAATCTTAAAGAACAGACTGAAGACTTATTAAAGTCAAGACTTTCCATGGAGAGAGAAAAGGCTAGAGAAATTTCTCATAAAATTACTGCTCTTGAAAGCAAGAAATTTAGTGATATTAATAAGTTTGAAAAAAACTTATTACAAACATCAAATTTTAACAATATAACATCTTTTTATGAATATCTCAACTCAGTTAATAAACATATAAAAGCTTATGAAAAAAGCCTGCAAAGAGTAGAATTCAATATATTAAAGATTGCAAACGAGCTACAACAAGCTAGTAAAGAGAAGAAAGTTTTAGATAGATTGAGAGAGAAAGAGTTTGAAGATTACAAGTATGATATGAGACTAGAGGAATATAAAGAAGTTGACCAAAAAAACAGTTATGATTATTATTCAAGCAATCTAAATCAATAAAAGGGTGTTGTTCATGAGCGATATTTTATCACAAAACGAAATTGACAATCTACTTAAAACTTTAAGTAAAGGCGAGGGCTTTGAAAACAGTACAAATAAAGAAAGTGCTATTACAAAATATGATTTTAGAAGACCCTACAAGTTTTCTAGAGATCATATTAGGACATTTGAAATAATTCATGATAATTTTGCAAAAGCAGTATCTCCATTATTAACAAGACATCTTAGAACTGGCTTTCAAATCGAGGTTGTTAGTATTGAAGCACTTTCATTTGTTGACTTCAATCGCTCTATAGCAAATCCTTCCATTATAGCAATAACAGAGATGGAGCCACTAAAAGGATCTATTGTTTTCAATATGCCCCCCTCAATTGCTTATGCTATGGTTGACAGACTCTTAGGAGGAACAAGGAGCGAAGTTGCATACTCTCCTAACTTCACTGCTATTGAACTGTCCACATTAAATGGTGTACTGCATCAGGTAATATCACAA